>CAIOHY010000057.1 GCA_903858205.1 uncultured Cellvibrio sp. | reverse complement strand
TGCTCGACTGACACATGATTTTGAATATAGGGATGAAGATTCGGTAACAAGGCATAGCCAAGCTCATCAGTTTGAGCCGCAAGTTGATTATCTATATAGATCCGTACGTTACTTAGTTCAGGTAATTTCACGACACCATAACTACTAGAAATTCTTCGTCCCAAAAACCATTGCTCATCGATGTGAACCAAGGAGCCTGATACACCTAACCTGCCGCTGGTGGAGTCTTGGTAGTTAGCGACATCGGCATACATCAACCCTGTACGCGACTGCTTGAATACCGATGCCTGCTGAGCAGCATTGATTGCTGCTTGCAAGCGCCAGCCGATGCCTTCTCCATAAGGAGTGCTTTTCTGTGCTTGTAGCACCGTCACCGGTGCTGCATCCTGATTAGTCGAATGCAAAAGACTGGCGCTGATATCTCGGCTTGTGGGAATGACCCACAAAAGACCGATGGAATAACTTTTTTCTGGCCCTTCTGTTTGGTAGGCACTGATAACTGCACTGCCCCACCATGAGCGTAATGTACTGAAACTGATGCCGAAAACCTGAGAAGCCGGCATGGCTGATCGCTGGTAATGGGTGTACGAGAGTCCGAGGTTACCTAAACCATCAAATCGATAATTCCAAAAGGCGTTATCGAGCCTACGCATGACTAAGTTATTGTCGACCCCCGTTTGTTGAAACTTGTCATTGGCGTGCTCTGTTCGCAATGACACCGACATAGGCCCTGATCGACGCTCAAAGCCAGCGGCAAATTGGCTTCCCGTTCCAGAATCGCTGTTAGACAGCCCAACTGCAAGATTGAAGAGCCCAATGCTAGGCACTAGACGTATGCCGCTTACCAGTATATTTTTAGGACCATCGGTGGATCCTTGAGCTCCAAATTCAGCGGTGAATTTTTCTGTTATGCCGCGCCTGTAGCTTGCTGAACTAAATAGTGAGTTGTAACGGTCTTCTGGTAAGCCATAGTTATTTCTGAGCGTACCCGCTTCGAATGAAAATTCTGATAATCCAGGAGCGAGTAGATACGGGGTTGAATAAAAGCGCCCGCTAATTAATTCTTCTCTACCTGATATGTCTCGAATTTTCATGACAATTTCACCATCACCCGCAATCATGGGAGGCGTTGTGATAGAAAAAGGACCGGGAGGAACGGCCTGCGAAGACTGCAAAACATTATTAATGTAAAGATCAACCATTGACGGCACAGCAGCTTGCCCGCTTAGACTCGCGAGCGGTGCAGTAATCAATCCAGGTTGAACCCGAAAATTCGAACCGTACTGAATTCCCGCAAAGCGCACCGGCCGCCCCAGGGTCGTAGCTGGTCGAGAAATAGCATCACCTAGCCGCAAGGTAGTTAATTTTTCTGGTTGATCGAGTGTGTAATTGGTATCTAATCGAATGAAACGATCGTTCTGTCCATCATGCAAGTACGCCTGACTTGAGACAAACACACCCGCTCCGACGCCTGTACTGAGCTCTGTGGAAAAAAATTCAGTCGAGCGTCCTATTCCTGACGTTAACGAAAGGTCGTAGTTGATCACTGTCCCCGCAACCATCGAAGGGATACCTGCCAAACTGTGTATGGGCAGTTTTACTGAAGAAGTCTCAAACGCGTTGGATTCAAAATCAATACTTAGGATTTGATTTTCTTCTGAAAAATGGGACTCAACTTTGCCCAGCGAAGCTGTAGAGACGTAATCAATACTTTCTTGGACAGCACGTGGTGCCGTTGATGGTATGCGCACTCTGGAGCGCTGTAGTAAGTCAACCGGTAATAGCCAGTATTTCTCTTCTTCGTGCTGCCATACAAACGCGGAACCCACTTTTTGCTGGTTAATTTTAAGATCGACGAGGAAAGGTTTCCAAACACGCGTATCACGATCCGGCATTTGTTTGCCTTGTGGCTGTGCGTATGCAGCAGAGTAGTACGTTAATTTAATAATTAAAATTATTAAATATATCCAGCTAAAGCTGCCTTTCGATAAGGTTTCATGGATTGCGATACTTCGCATGGAACACTTTATCTCCGGTGGAAGTCTCTGCTCTAATCAAAAAGTTTTTTACCTGAGTGAGTTCTTTATCAGTCGGCGCGAACTCAAGATAACGACTCTGCCCAGGCAAGATGTAAAGTGATTTTTCTTGATTGAAAAAGACCGATTTTTCGTCAGACTCATCTGAAATTTTCATACGAATAATCTGTTCATGGGCTGTACCATGGTTAACTATCGAAACTCGAATTTTTTTATTTGGGGTCTGCGCCCAAGAAAAATCTAATTCAGGCGCTGATTTAGACAGCGGCTGAACGAAAATTGGAAGACTAATTTTTAAAGCGACTTGTAAGCCTTTGAAACCAGGCTCTGGTGGTGAAGGTATTTCATCCAGAACCAATCGATAGGCGATTTCGTTTACCGGATCAGGTTTGGTCACCAAGCCGACGCGTATCAACTGAGTCGCACCGGCTTTGATAGCAAATATCTGCGGCGTTGCGATTATTTCTCTGGTGGGTTGCAGCCTATCCCCTTCGCCATCTTGTATCCACCGCATTGTCTGAAGTTGGATAGTGGTG
>CAIOHY010000056.1 GCA_903858205.1 uncultured Cellvibrio sp. | reverse complement strand
TTGTGTCTGAACGATGAAATTTGTGTGACTGTTATGTGTAGAGAGAGCAATAGCAATGCCAATAAATTGATTTTGCTCGAACTCAAGTGAAACACAAAATTGCTATTGGTGCATTTAATAAAACACGCTTGCTCGCTTTAAATGCAAAAGCAAGTGTAGCTCCAAGTTTGGCACCAAATCTGCAAATGTCATTGATGTATGTTATTTTTTTTCCAAAAATGGTGCAACAAAACAATATGATAATGGCTAAGCTAGTAGAGCTTGGCCATGTGACCGTTTTATGTAGCCCAAAAGTGGGCATTATCATCAAAATGCAAAATGAAGTGCCAAAATAATCATTTAGGAACCGATCTGATGTTGAATGTGAAGCAGGACAAACCCTTATCCCACGAGATGTTGCGCATAGTTACAGCTACTCATCACGACCCGTTTGAAGTGCTGGGGCGTCACCCTTTGGGAGCAGCCGCGACAGCCGCGACAGCCGCCGCAGATACGCTTGTACGCGTCTATTTGCCGGGCGCCCGCACCGCTGCACTGGTCATTAACGAGCAGCAGGCCGCACTTACACGGATTGAGGGTACTGATTTCTTCGAATGGCACGGACTGGCCAAAATGTTACCCGCGCACTACTTGGTGCAGTGGTACGACCGCCACAACATAATGCACACTGAATTTGACCCCTACTCCTTTGCACCACAATTGGGCGATATTGATATGCACCTCTTTGCCGAGGGGCAACATTGGAACATTTATCAACACTTGGGTGCGCACCCGCGCACAGTTGATGGCATTGAAGGTGTGCTGTTCGCCACTTGGGCGCCCAATGCCGAGCGCATCAGTGTGGTAGGTGACTTTAATGATTGGGATGGTCGCCATCATCCGTTGCGTGTACGCGGTGGCAGCGGTTTGTGGGAGGTATTTATCCCTGGAATAAAAGCAGGCGCGCTGTACAAATTTGAAATTCGCAATCGTGCGACTGGCGCTGTCTTCCTTAAGTCTGACCCCTATGGTCAGGCATTTGAATTGCGCCCCCAGACAGGCTCAATCGTCAAAGCCCCCTCTGATTATGTGTGGCAGGACGATGATTGGTTGAACAGACGCACCCAGTGGGATTGGCAATCATCTCCCCTCTCAGTGTATGAGATGCATCTTGGCTCCTGGCGCCGTGGCTGGGTGGGCGAGTTTATGAATTATCGCGAGTTGGCGCATCAAGTTGTCGACTATATAAAACCTTTAGGTTTTACCCACATCGAAATTATGCCTGTCAGCGAGCATCCACTGGATGACTCTTGGGGTTACCAAACGACAGGTTACTACGCTCCAACCAGCCGCTTCGGAACGCCGGATGATTTCCGCTATTTTGTGGATTATCTCCATCGGCACAATATTGGAATCATTCTTGACTGGGTTCCTGCACATTTTCCAAAAGACGCACATGCACTCGCCCGCTTCGATGGTTCAGCACTTTACGAGCATGAAGATCCGCGCCTCGGTGAACATCGCGATTGGGGTACTTTGATTTACAACTATGGCCGGAATGAGGTGCGCAACTTTTTATTGGCTAACGCACTCTTCTGGTTAAAGGAATATCACCTTGATGGCTTGCGTGTGGACGCAGTGGCTTCCATGCTCCATTTGGATTACTCACGCGAACCGGGCGAATGGATCCCCAATATTCATGGTGGCAATGAAAATCTTGAAGCTATGTCCTTTTTGCAAAAACTGAATGAGGTATGTCATGGACAACACCCCGGCACACTGGTGATAGCAGAAGAGTCTACTGCGTGGCCGCAAGTGACGCGCCCGACTTGGGTGGGCGGACTTGGGTTTTCAATGAAATGGAATATGGGGTGGATGCATGACACGCTCGATTACATTAGCAAAGATCCTATTCACCGCCAGTATCACCACAATCAATTAACCTTCGGCATGATGTACGCCTTTACCGAAAATTTTATGCTGCCCTTCTCGCACGACGAAGTCGTACACGGTAAAGGCAGTATGATTAATAAAATGCCTGGAGATGATTGGCAGAAATTTGCCAATTTGCGTTTGTTATACACCTATTTGTTCACTTATCCCGGCACCAAATTATTGTTTATGGGCAGCGAATTTGCGCAGTGGAGTGAGTGGGCACAAAGCCGCACGCTCGATTGGAACTTGCTTGATTACGCGCCTCACCAAGGAATGCACGCATTGGTGAAAGATTTAAATCATTGCTACACCAGCATGCCATCTCTCTATCAGCGCAATTTCCGTGGCGATGGCTTCGAGTGGATTGACTGCCATGACAGCACACAATCGATTGTCAGTTACATTCGCAAGAGTGATCATGATTTCAGTATTGTGATTTTGAATTTCACACCGGTGACGCGTACCAATTATCGGATTGGTGTCCCTGTGCCTGGCGCTTATCATGAGATTCTTAATTCTGATTCAAGTTTTTACGGAGGCAGCAACTGGGGTAATTCCAATCCAATCTATTCCCAAACAGTGCCTTGGATGAATCATCAACAGTCATTGGAAGTCAATATTCCACCACTAGGTGCGCTTATCTTAAAACTTGGTTAATTGTTACAGCGAAGGATCATCATGCAGAAAATTTTATTTGCAACAAGTGAAGTGTATCCACTGATAAAAACTGGCGGCCTCGCTGATGTAGCTGCCAGTCTTCCACGGGCGCTACTCAAGCTGGGGCAGGACGTAAAAATATTGCTGCCTGCCTATACCAGCGTGATGGAGAATACAAAATCCGTCGGAGTGAAAGAAATTGCAAAATTGGAAGTTGATGGCTACTCGGTCTCTTTAAAACAAACACGTTTACCGGGAACTAAAGTGAGCGTTTGGTTGGTTGACGTCCCGGAGTTGTTCGCCCGCGAGGGGAATCCTTACTGTGGCCCCGACGGAAATGATTGGTATGACAACCATAAGCGGTTTTATCTTTTTGCGCGGGTGGCTGAGCTTATTGCATTGGATAAAGCCGGGCAAAATTGGCAGCCCACTATAGTGCACTGTAACGATTGGCAAACAGGTCTAATTCCTGCGTTGCTCTCGCTACATCCCAATCATCCCGCTACTGTGTTCACTATTCATAACTTAGCCTATCGTGGTTTATTTTCGTATCAGGCGTTTGCTGAGTTAAATTTGCCTACAGCATTTTGGCATCACGAGCGATTGGAATTTTATGGGCAGCTCTCTTTTATAAAAGGAGGTTTGGCATTTGCTGATTTTATTACCACCGTCAGCCCAAGTTATGCGCGTGAAATTCAACTGCCTGAATTTGGTAATGGGCTGGATGGCTTAATCGCTTATCGGAATGATTCGCTTGCGGGTATCTTAAATGGAATTGATACAGACGAATGGAATCCCGGCACAGACCCCCATCTAACGTGCAATTACAATCGCCGCACACTTGCCAACAAAACCAAAAACAAACTGGCTCTGCAGGAAGAGCTTGGGCTCGCGATCGATGCGAGCATCCCTCTTCTGGGTTTTGTCGGCCGCTTGGTTGATCAGAAAGGAGTTGATTTAATTCTGGAACAGATGAATCAATTTCTAAATCTTAACTGTCAATTGGTGGTTTTAGGCAGCGGCTTTCCTCACTACGAGCAAGCCTTAAAAAATATCGCATCACAACATCCCAAAAAAGTGGCGGTCACTCTTGGCTACAACGAGTCGTTTGCGCATCGTATTGAGGCGAGTAGTGATATGTTCCTAATGCCGTCGATTTTCGAGCCATGCGGTTTAAATCAATTGTACAGTTTGCGCTACGGTACCTTGCCGATTGTGCACGCGGTGGGCGGACTTCGCGATACGGTTTTTGAATCGCCGGATGATGCGGGCGAGGTTAAGTCGAACGGTTTTGTATTTAGTGTTGCAGCGGCGCAAGAACTGTTTTCCACTATTCGACGTGCCTGTGATTTATTTCAGCAAAAGGATCAATGGAAGCAGCGACAAGCCAATGCGATGAGCAAAGATTTCTCGTGGGACGTGAGCGCAAAAGAGTATGTCGCCATTTACGAACAGATTACTGCTCAGTAAATTGCGTTAATAAAAATGGGCATTAATGCCCATTTTTATGGTTTGCGTTAGAGTGTTGGAATAGCGGCTAGGAGTTGACGTGTATATTCTTGTTCTGGAGCCGAAAATAGTTTTTCGGTTTCACCTTCTTCAACTAGCCTCCCCTTCTGCATAACCACTACCCGATCACACAGATAGCGCACGACTGACATGTCATGAGAAATAAACAACATGGTCAAATTGTGTTTCTGGGTCAACTCTAGCAATAGCGCCAGTATTTGCGCGCGAATGGTTACATCGAGTGCGGATACAGGTTCATCGGCCACAATCAGCTTAGGCTTAAGAGAAATTGCGCGGGCAATGGCGATGCGTTGACGCTGACCACCTGAAAATTCATGCGGATATTTGCGAATGAAACGTCGATCCAAGCCTACATCATCCATCAGTTCATTGACCTGATCGAGCACAGTGGCTTGAGTGGCCAGACCATGAACAAGAAGCGGTTCTGCTAGTGTGTCAAATACTGTCATGCGAGGATTTAAGGAAGCGTAGGGATCCTGAAAAATCATCTGAATATCGCGGCGCATGTCTGTAAGGTTCGCAGGCGATAAATCCAGTAAGTTTTTGCCGTTAAAAATTAGCTCGCCAGATTGGGCATCTATCAATCGAATAATACTACGGCCGAGGGTAGACTTTCCTGAACCGGATTCGCCCACTAGCCCCAGTATCTCGCCGCGATAGAGACGAATATTCACGTTGTCGACACCGCGCGTAAATTTCTTTACGCGGCTAAAAAAAGAACCTGAATGCGATGCATAACCCACCTGAAGATTTTTTACTTCGAGAAGAGGCGCTTCATCTCGTTTTGCAAAACTATTCACTGGTTTTGCTGAGGTGAGAACAGCGTTGAGCAGTTTCTTTGTGTAGTCTTGAGTTGGATTTTTGAATATGGTTTCGGTGGTTCCCTGCTCTACCAATCGCCCTTTTTCCATCACCAGCACGTCGTCGGCCATCTGCGCTGCTACACCTAAGTCGTGAGTAATAAATATAACGGCTAAATTGTGATTCTTTTGAAGGCCTTTAATGAGCGCGAGAATTTGCGCCTGCACAGTGACGTCCAATGCAGTCGTTGGTTCATCTGCAATCAATATCTCGGGTTCTGCAAGTAGTGCCATGGCAATCATCACGCGCTGGCGCATACCGCCTGAAAATTGATGTGGATATTCATCAATCCGCTTTGCTGCGTCCTGAATTCCAACTTCCATAAGCGCGGTAATCGATTTTTCTCGCGCCGCTCTTTTCGTTATTTTTTTGTGCTGCAGCAAAACCTCAATTAATTGATCGGCAATTCGCATGTACGGATTTAAACTGGTCATTGGATCTTGAAAAATCATTGCAATCTTATGACCGCGAGTATGACGCAGCTCGGCCTCAGACATTTGCAATAAATCCTTGCCGTGGAAGAGTGCGCGGCCAGTTTCAATTTTGCCCGGCGGTGAAGGAATTAATCCCATCAATGCATAACAGGCGACTGACTTACCCGATCCAGATTCGCCCACAATCCCTAACACTTTTCCGGCTTCAAGTGAAAAACTCAAGTTTTCTACTGCAACTGTTTGGCCATTACGGGTGTTAAACAACACACGCAGGTTCTCGACACTGAGAAGTTTTTCGCTAGTCATGGATTAATCCTTGGATGCGCGTGGGTCAAGTGCATCGCGTAAGCCATCGCCGAGAAAATTAAGTGAAAATAAGGTCATTGTTAAAACCAGACCGGGAAAAATCAACAGCCAAGGATATTCTTCCATTGTCTCCACTCCACCAGAAATTAACGAGCCCCAGGAGCTAGCTGGTGGTTGAATTCCCAAACCTAAAAAGCTTAAAAACGATTCCAATAAAATAACGCTGGGAATCGTCAGTGTGGTGTAGACAATCACAGGCCCAAGCACATTGGGAATCAAATGCCGCGAAATAATTCGCCACGGCGATAAGCCCATCGATATTGCTGCCTCTACAAACTCTTGCCGTTTGATAGTTAATACTTGCCCACGAACAATTCGAGCCATAGTCAACCACTCCACAGCACCGATCGCCAAAAACAACAGCAACATGCTGCTGCCAAATATAACGGTCAGAAGAATAATAAAAATAGTAAAAGGCAATGCATAAAGCGCATCAACAATTCGCATCATTACCGCATCAACACGGCCACCCAGAAAACCCGCGATCGCTCCCCAGAGCACACCTATTGTTAATGCAACTGCGGTGGCAATAAATCCAACCATCAAGGAAACACGACTACCGTACATTATGCGAGTTAGTTGATCTCGGCCTAGTGTATCGGTGCCGAGCCAGTGATCTGCTGATGGAGGGGCAGCACCTAACGCGAGATTTTGTGCATCATATGTGTAAGGTGCAATCCAAGGAGTTACTGCTGCGATTAGAATCAGCAACAACAAGAAGTAGAAGCTTGCCATGCCGACCTTATTGCGGCGCAGGCGCGCAATAGCGTCCTGGCTTAATGAGCTACCCTTTTCGAGTAAAGGAAGATCCACCTTGGGTATATTCGCGGTCATAACTTAACCCCTCGCATTCAGTTCTTGCCGCAACTTTGGATTCAACCAAACCTGAACTATATCAGCGAGCAAATTGAATAAAATAATCAGAAAAGCGAATAAAATTGTGCAGCCAAGAATCATTGTGTAATCCCGATTAAACGCCGCCATCACATAAAATCGACCTAGTCCTGGAACCTGAAAAATTGATTCAACGACAAACGAACCGGCAAGTAATCCTGCGATAGCAGGGCCGAGAAAAGAAATAACCGGAGTAATTCCGCCACGCAACGCGTGCACTAAGACGATCCGAGCTGTTGATAAACCTTTGGCGCGCGCGGTACGAATGTAGTCTTGCGAAAGAATCTCAAGCATCCCACCACGACAAATACGCGCAATATAGGCAGCATAAACAGAACCCAGCGTAATCGAAGGTAATATTTTGTCACCAGGGCTTTGCCCCCAACCTGCCACTGGTAACCAACCAAGCCAGATACCAAATACAAGCAACAAAATGGGACCCAGTACAAATGTCGGCAAACAAATGCCAATCATTGCCGTGGACATGGGCACATAATCAAGAAGCGTATTTTGCTTTATAGCAGCGAGTATGCCGGTGGGTAGCCCCACTAATAATGCAAATAGAATCGCGTAGAGCGAAAGCTCTAACGTGGGAGGCATTCCTGCTGAAATTAACTCTGTTACGGTATGGCTTGCATATTTGAACGACGGACCAAAATCACCCCGAACAACATTGCTCATGTAATCCAGATATTGTTTCCATAGTGGATCATCCAGATGGTAGCGCTTGTTAAGTTGGGTCATGACTTCTGGCGGTATGGCTCGATCTTTGTCAAAAGGCCCACCCGGCGCTGCCCTCACCATAAAAAACGTCACGGTTGCGACGAGCAATAAGACAGGTATCGCTTGCAGTACTCGCTTTAGAATAAACAGCAACATAAATTACTCGGATTGATTAGCACTGGGTTCAAGATACAGTTTTTTGTAAGAGTAATAATCCAGAATATTTTGATGATACCCTTTTAACTGCGTGGATATGAGATTGTTGGTGGTGTAATTGTAAAGAGG
>CAIOHY010000055.1 GCA_903858205.1 uncultured Cellvibrio sp. | reverse complement strand
TCGCGGGCGACGCGCTTATTCTCGCCTCACTTGCATCCATCATTCCCGGTCAGCATCTGCGACCTATTAAGGTAACACCACAATGAATACGCTATTTCCGTTTGAATGGATTTTAGCGATTCGTTTTATGCGGCAAGCGCGCATGCAAACCTTGTTGATCGTCTCGGGTGTTGCGCTGGGTGTTTCTGTGATTGTGTTTATCTCGGCGTTGATTAGCGGTTTGCAATCCAATCTTTTTCGCCGCACCCTCGATTATCAAGCACAAATTGTCATACTCCCGCCTAAAGAAATTGCGCGCGTGTTACGCACACCTGAAAACTATTTCGCTGCGACATTAACGCAACCGCGCGCGCAACGGTTGCAATCCGTTGATCAATGGCAAAAAGTTCGCGTGCGAATTGAACGAATGAGTGAGGTGACTGTGGTTGCACCGGTGGTCTCTGGCTCGGCGTTAATTTTACGCGGTGATGCCAGCAAAGCAGTTAGCCTTACCGGCATTGAACCGGAAAGTTATTTGCGCCTGATTGCGCTCAGCAACAAAATCGTTTCAGGCACCGTCAATCTCACCGGCACTGATATTGTAATTGGCACTGAACTCGCGAAAGATTTAGGCGTATGGACGGGCGACAAACTCAATCTGCAAACAGCCGCAGGCGGACTCACGACCTTAACGATTTGCGGCATTTTTGATTTTGGTAGTCGCGGGCAAAATTCCCGCGCAGTATTTGTTGCGCTGCGCACGGCGCAAAGTTTGCTGAAGTTAACCGGCGGTGTGACCAGCTTGGAGGTGAATCTCACCCAGCCGTTTAATGCCGAGGTGATCGCACAGGTCATTCAACAGGAAACCGGATTGCTCGCAGAAAGTTGGATCACCAGCAACGCGCAATTTTTTAGCGCGCTCGCTGCGCAGTCTATGTCCAATACGATTATTCGTTTTTTTGTGGGCTTAACTGCTGCATTGGGAATCGCGAGTGTGTTGGTGGTTTCGGTTGTACAAAAATCAAAAGAGATAGGCATCCTGCGTGCGACTGGAAGCTCCCGCCAACAAATATTGCGCGTGTTTTTATTGCAGGGTGCACTTATGGGTTTGGCGGGTTCAGTAGTCGGTGCCGGGCTGGGTTGGCTCTTTCTGAATGCCTGGCGTGGCATCGCCAAAAATCCTGATGGCACGGCAATTTTTGTGATTAATTTTGACCCTATGCTGCTGGTGTACGCAGCAGCGGGCGCAACCTTTGTCGGCACACTCGCTGCACTTTTTCCGGCATTGCAAGCGGCGCGGTTAGATCCGGCGGTGGCAATTCGTGGATAGTAGTGCAGCCGCGCAAGATATAATGACATTACAACTCAGCGGAGTGCACAAATCCTACAATCGCGGTTTGCCATCGGAAACAGAAGTGCTGCATGGTGTGGATCTCAGTCTGCGGCGCGGCGAATTTGTCGCGCTCATTGGCCCTTCAGGATCGGGTAAAAGTACGCTGTTGAATTTAATTGGTTTACTGGATAAACCGGATTCCGGTGAACTCTTTGTTACCGGCCAGCCGACAACACAGCTGCACGACAAGGAACTCACGCTGCTACGTGCAAGTAAAATTGGTTTTGTATTTCAATTCCATAATTTGCTGCCTGAATTCACTGCTACGGAAAATGTCATGTTGCCGCTACTGGCCGCAAAAGGGCATCCCACATTGGCGATGCGCGAGCGCGCTGAAAGCTTGGTCAGCCAAGTGGGCTTGCGCGAGGTGGGCGACCACATGAGTAATGATTTGTCGGGCGGACAACAGCAACGTGTTGCCATTGCGCGTGCGCTGGTGATGGAACCTGCTTTGGTGCTCGCCGACGAACCCACCGGTAACCTCGATACCAAATCAGCCGACGCCGTGTTTGATTTGTTGCGGCAGGTTAACCAATCGAACGGCACCAGCTTCTTGATCGTCACCCATGATCCGCGTCTCGCGCTGCGCTGTGACCGGATTATTGAGTTGGTCGATGGCCGAATTGACTCCGATAAACCCAATCTTGTTCATCCCTGATTTCATCGCCCCTGACTTCATCGCCCCGCCATAGTGATCATGGTTTGGTTTTGTAAATCTGTTGTTAATTATCTGATAATTGAGTTAGATTCATCAGATAACCATTAATAACAGGATGATTACCCATGGCTAATCTGCGCTTGTCATTTGCCGCCGCTATTGCCTCGCTTCTCTTTTCTTCAATTACCATCAGCGCATTCGCATCAACCTCCCAGAATCCTGATCAGGAAGAGTGGATTGATTTATTCAATGGCAAAGACTTGAGCAACTGGTCAATCAAAATTCGCGGCTTTCCCTTGGGTGAAAATGCATTTAATACATTTCGTGTTGAAGACGGCATCATGCAAGTACGCTACGACCACTACGCCGATTTTGGTGCGCAGTTCGGCCATATTTTTTCCAACGCGGGCGCATTTTCTCACTACAAAATCCAAGTCGAGTATCGCTTCGTCGGTGAGCAGGTAAAAGGTGGGCCGGCTTGGGCATTGCGCAACAATGGCATCATGTATCACGCGCAAGACCCTAAAACCATGGCGTTGGAGCAGGATTTTCCGGGCAGTATGGAATATCAATTGTTAGGCGGTAATGGCAAAGAGGCGCGCACTACGGGCAACCTTTGTACTCCGGGCACACACGTTGTATTCAAGGGTAAATTTACGGAAGATCATATTATTAATTCGAGCAGCGATACCTTTCATGGCGACCAATGGGTTACCGCAGAATTAATTGTGCAGGGGAGCGACAAAGCAGAACACTTTATTAACGGCAAAAAAGTATTGGAGTACACCGGCCTGCAATGGGATGACCGCACACCCAACGGCAAAGGTTTTATTGCATTGCAGGCAGAGAGTCACCCTGATCCCTACCACCAACATCGGACAGTTAACTAACATACATTTCTTGCCTCAAAGCGTTCGGGGCTAATAAAGCCAAT
>CAIOHY010000054.1 GCA_903858205.1 uncultured Cellvibrio sp. | reverse complement strand
GCGAAGCCATTTCGCGCGTGAATGACTCGCGCGTTCATCAGGTTACCTCACATTACTATCCTGGCGATGAGCAGGATGCACACCCTACCAAAGAACAACATGCGTTAATGGCAAAAGATTTAGCGCCGCAATTGAAAGCATTGATGGATTGGTAAAAATTTGCCGATCGATTAGCAAATAAAATAAAACATGTAGATAGAAGGATGCCTAGAAGAGAGGGGCACAAAAGGGCGCGATAAATCGCGCCCCTACTGAATCCGTTTGGAAGCTTATTTCCCGGGACCAAAAGGTTTTAGCATCAAAATTAATTTTGGCAGCAGCGTCAGCGATCCAACAATCGCCATAAACATGGCGAACGCAGTAAGCACGCCAAAATAAATTGAAGGAATAAATTGTGAGAGCATCAAGATGGAGAAACCCACAATAATCGTCACCGAGGTGTAATACATGGCTCGGCCAATCGACGCATGCGAGCGATGCATTGCCTCAACATAATTTTGGTCGTGTGCAAACTCAATACGAAAGCGATAGAAATATTGGATCGCCTGATCCACGCCGACACCCACCACAATCGCCGCGATGGTGGTGGTCATCATATCAAGCGGAATCCCTACCAATCCCATAGCGCCCAATACGGTTCCAGCGGCAAGGATATTGGGCAGTATGGAGATCAACGCAATTTTAAATGAGCGGAATAAGCCGATAATCATCAACATAATAGAGACAAACACTACACCGATGGTCGCAATTTGTGATGCAAACAAACTCTGCAACATATTGTTATAAAGCACCAACATGCCCGTAAAATTGACCTGCTCCGGCTTTAACCCTGCATTATTCAGTGCGTACTGGCGAATTTTTTCAACCAACTCGGCGCGCTTCAAATCCGGCGTGGTTTCAATCACACGCAGAGTGATGCGCGTTTGTTGCGCCTCGTCGACGAGGTAGGGCGTAATTAAAAAACTTTTGATGTCGTCGGAAAGCATATTGCGCAGTACGTTCAATTCAAAATCGTTCAACTTGCCCTTGTTGATGTCATGCGCTAACTGATAAACAGTCGCGAGCGATTGCACCTTGCCCACTTCCGGCAAAGATTCCAAATATCCATGCAGCTGCTTGATTTGATCCAACCCAGCAACGCTAAACCAATAACTTGGAGCGGAGTTGGTACTGCTTGCTTCATCCGCAAAAGCATCCTCTTCACCCGCTTCGGCAAAGGGATCTTCTTCATCAGAAAACTCATCCGTACCTGCCGTGTCGCCGCCATCTTCAGCAAAAGGGTCTTCCTCGTCACTTGCTTCTGATTCAACAATATCAATCGTGTTTTTGTCGGCATCGAGAATAATATCAAGCGTGACTGTGCCGCCGAGTTGGCGATCAATCACACTCAAGCCCTGATGGATTTCGCTGTCACTTTTAAAGTAATCAACGAAGCGGTTTTCCACCTCCAACTTGGTGATCCCCCAGGCACTGACAAGAACAGCTAGCAGTGAAAGCAATAAAATTTTGCCGCCGTGAAATTCGGCCAGTTTGGAAAAGCGCAGGGTAAGCGCAGCGGAATTATCACCACGGTCTTTGGGTTCGCCCTTAGGCAGAATCATTAAACCGGCGGGCAGAACGACAAACACCAAAATAAAACCCACTGTTAACCCGATCGTCATCATCCAACCAAAATCAATCACCGGGCGAATGCCACTCATCACCAGCGACATAAAAGCAACAACCGTAGTCAGTGCCGAATACAGACAAGGTACAGCCATGTCGCGCACAGTTTGTAAAACGATATCGGCTTGATCCATATCGGGATCAATCGCATGGATTTCGCGATAGCGCACCACCACATAAATGGTGAATGCAAATACCATGATCAATAAGAGCGCAACGAAATTGGATGAGATGACGGTGAGCCGCCAATCAATCCAGCTTAACCAACCGAGCATCAAGATCACTGACATCAAACAGGTGGTGAGCGGCAGTACCACAAACCGCCACTGACGGAATAAAAATGCCAGCATAAAAATAATGAACGCAACCAATGCGCCGCCAAATACCACCAGATCACTTTTGATATAAGCGATCATATCGGTGGTGATCATGCTTACACCGCCGAGAAAAATTTGGGCGCGATCCTGATATTTCGCGACTATGCCGCGTACAATTTCCACGCGCGCTGCGTCATGTGCAGCCGTTGCAGTGCGATAATCCAAAAACTCGGCCGACACCTGCGCCAATTCTTTTTCTTCACTCTCGCTCAAACCTTCTTTGTCACGCTTCATACGCAGCGCGTCGCGATGACGCGCCATTTGGATGTATTGGTTATTCACTTTTAAGTTGAGCAGAATCGCTGATGTCGTCCCATCCGGGCTCAACAACATATCGCGGTAAATAGGGCTGGTTAAAAATTCCTGCTTGACCATCGCGCGATCAACACCGGGAGTTAGCAAAGTGCGCGTCGATTCTTTTTGCTCAGCCAAGGGGCGCATAGGGCTGTAGAGCAACGGCACATCGATCATGGAGTAGACGCTGGCCACACCATCAACGCTCGCTAGCTCATCGCGCAATTGCTTTAACGTATTGATTGATTCATCGGAAAACATATCGGATTTAGGTGCGTAAGTGAGCACCAAAAAATCACCGCTTTGATAGCGCTTGGAAATTTCGCGCAAATAATCAATGGAGGTGTCGTGCTCAAGTGTGAGCGAGTCGGCGGACGCATCCAATTTGAAATTGGTCATGCCAAACGCAGCGAGTATGGTGAGCAACACCAGCGTCGTGAGCACATGGTAGGGGCGGTTGATAACGAGCGCGCGGTAAAAACGATTAAGCAACAGATAAAAGCGTGAAAGTGTCTGCATGAAAAAATCCGGTTGGTAAAATTTCCCTGAGCGACAGGATCTGAATAAAGGCGTGCCAGTGGTGCATCGACCAGAAGGGTGGCGCCATTATGCCAGCCACCTCTGTTTAAAACAGTAAAAAGGCCATCAACTCAGGGGGGCTGAAACGATTTGTTACAAAAGTCAGTCTACCTTTTTCGTGTGTCCATCACTGTGACCAAGCGAGCGCTCGGGGCAAAGCACATCGCGCACCCGCTGCTTTAACTCTTTAGCTTCGGGAAAGCCCCCATCGCTGACCCTATCCCAAATCAACTGATCATTGAGCCACACATGGAAAATGCCACCTGTACCGGGGCGCAGCGCCACTTCGTCGAGTTCACCATCAAAGGTGCTCAATAATTCCTGCGCAAGCCATGCGGAACGCAGCATCCAGCGGCACATATTGCAGTAGTGAATAACCACTTTATTGTTTGGTTGGACTGGAGCTGGTGGAATTATGTGCTCACTAATATCAGCCATTTGATTGCCCTTTAGGGTATGAGTTAATAGAATTCGCTGCTAAGGTCATTCGGATCACAGAATCGGCACCCAAATTTGCAGTTTCAGGGTAGATAGCAGCCCCATAACGATTCAGGCGCCAAAAAATACGGAATCTGCCATGCTCAAACTCCATTTTAAGGACAATCGACGTCCGCCTGTGTGGATTGTCGAAAAACTCTTCTCTATTGGTAGAGCGGCAGACAATCACTTGATCATCGATGAAGACGGCGTAGACCCGCTTCATGCCAAAATCTTTCAGGAAAACACCAAGTATTTCCTCAAGGACAATAACAGTAGCAGCGGCTGTTTCATCAATGGCCAGCGCATCACACAAAAAGAAATTCTACCTGGCGATATTATCAAAATTGGTAATAGTGACTTTATCGTACTCGACCCCCGCTCGCTGCCAGACAAAACGAAAGAGAACTACAGCGCCCCTTGGCGGCTCGTATCCGACAGCAGTTGGTTAGCAGGCAAGCACTTTATCCTCCTGCCCGAACGAGCCACGGTAATAGGGCGCGGCAACCAGTGCGATATCGTGATCCCCGGCACGCATTTATCGCGCCGCCATACCGAGATCAGCATCGAAGGCAACCATCTGCGCATCAAAGACCTTGGCTCAGCCAACGGCACTTTCCTCAATGAGCTTCGTATCGACAATGCCACCGCAAACAATGGCGACCGTTTGCGTTTGGATGTCTACAGCTTCCGCATAGTCGCGCCCGATCTGGAAGATAGCAAAACCCGTATTCGCAAACCTATCGACGAATTGAGCAAACCCGTCGAACGGAAACTGCCCAGTAGCGAACCCAAACGGTGGAAAACACGCCCCACATCACCGGGCAACCGAATCGAACCCAGTTCGAGCAGCGGCCGTCGCAATGCCTGGCTGGCGCTGATCGCAGCCACGCTGATGGTCACTGCTATCGTCACCTTTTTGTTGTGGTAGAATCCGCCGCCTATTAGCTCAAAGAATTCTTGCTCCACCCGGTGCACCACAGTAACCGGCTTCAATCCATTAGTTTTCATTCAATAGACGTCAGGAACACATCATGAGTTTTGAACTTGTCCCTGCGGGCAAAAGCCTGCCCGATGACTTTAACGTAGTTATCGAAATCCCCATGAATTCCGGTATCAAGTACGAGATCGACAAAGACAGCAATGCGCTGTTTGTTGACCGTCTGGTTAGCACTGCCATGTACTACCCTTGCAACTATGGCTACATCCCCAACACCCTGTGTGGCGATGGCGATGCCGCCGACGTGCTCGTAGTATTCCCACAGCCAGTACAAGCAGGTTCAGTGATTCGCTGCCGCCCGCTGGGCGTACTGAAGATGACCGACGAAGCCGGTGAAGATGCGAAAATCGTTGCGGTACCGCACGATAAACTCACCACCCTGTACAGCAATGTAAAAACCTTGCAAGACTTGCCTGAAATCACGCTCAAGCAAATTGAACACTTCTTTGAACACTACAAAGATCTGGAAAAAGGCAAGTGGGTAAAAGTCGCTGGCTGGGGTGATTTGGAAGAAGCGCGTGCTGAAATTCTGAAAGCGGCTGAAACCTACAAAGCCAACAAATAGTTGTATACAAAATAGCGATGCACGAATCGCAATAAAAAGTAAAACCAAACAAAGCAGTGTCAACCGCTTGATCAGGTGAGAGAGATCACAGGGGGCTAGTCAAAGACCAGCCCCCTGTTCCAAGAGCAGGCAATAATCCAGATTTACCCAGAATCACTGCAAGGAAGTGCATCAGAATACAACCGGTCAACTATCATAAAAACCATTCTGAGTAGAACAACAACACGAGGTTTTAAGACCATGCAGGAATCCACTCACAAACTCTCAATGCGAGAGAAAATTGGTTATTCGTTAGGCGATGCCGCCGCCAACTTCGTCTGGCGCAGCGGATTTTTTATCCCCGTCTTCTACACCGACACCTTTGGCTTGGCCGCAGCTCATGCCACCATTCTTATCCTGATCGTGCGCCTTTCAGACGGCATCACCGATATTATGATGGGCTCCATTGCGGACCGCA
This sequence comes from uncultured Cellvibrio sp., assembly GCA_903858205.1. GTDB lineage: Bacteria > Pseudomonadota > Gammaproteobacteria > Pseudomonadales > Cellvibrionaceae > Cellvibrio. Next base: position 31,261 of record CAIOHY010000054.1, on the reverse strand, counting down.
CCAACACCAAACACGGCAAATTTCGCCCTTGGATCCTGTGGTCTACACCGTTTCTCGGGCTCTTTCTTGCGCTCATCTTTACCACGCCTGATTTAAGTTACACCGGAAAAATTATTTACGCCTTTGTGATTTATTTCTGCCTGACACTTGCCTACACCGCCAACAACGTTCCCTATGGGGCATTGATGGGCGTGATGACAGATAGCGTAAAAGAGCGTGCCAGCCTGTCCAGCTTCCGTTTTATTGGCGCTTTCGCCGGCGGATTATTAGTGATGAGCACACTGCCCTTCCTCGTCGAAAAATTGGGCGACGGCAGCGAAGCGCAAGGCTATCAACGCACAATGATAATTTTTGCGCTGTTGCTAGGCGTATTTATGTTTATTACCTACAAAACCACTCGCGAGCGGATTACTCCACCCACCGAAATTAATGGCACCTTTTGGCAAGAAATGAAGGATCTGTTTTCCAATTTGTGGGTGATTTTGGTTCCCGTCTTCGGTATCAGCGTTTTTATCATTAGCCTCGCCATGCAAGATTGGCCACAAACCTACAAATACGGCGCACTGGTATTTATGTTGTTGAGCTTTGTTTACACCGTTCACCTGCGCAATAAAATTATCAGCCAACCCCGCGACATTCTTACCAATACGCAAAAAGATCTGGCCGACTTGCTCACCAATCAGCCCTGGATGATTTTGCTCGGCGTGGGAATCATGTTTGGTTTGTTCACCGTGGTTCGCCCCAGCGCCGCAAGCTATTACTTTAAGTATTATCTGGAGCGCCCCGACTTAATCAGCATTTATTTCTTCATCACCCTCCTAGCATCACTCCTAGCAGCGGTAGCAACTGGCTGGCTATCAAACCGCTTCAATAAGCGCACCTTGATGATTGCGGCCTTTACATTGGGCTCAGCTTTCAATGGCGCAATTTATTTCGTCAGCCCGCAAGACATCACCGCCATGATGATACTGGCCACCATCGGGGAATTTTTTGCGGGGATGATGCCTGTGCTTTTCTTCAGCATGCTCGGCGATACCGTGGATTATTCCGAATGGAAAAACCATCGTCGCGCCACCGGCCTGATTTACTCAGCGGGCACCTTCATCAATAAAACCGGTCACGGATTTGCGGGCGCCATGGTCTTAATCGTTCTTGCCATTTACGGCTATGACGCCAAAGTTGAAAGCACAATCGCTGCTTCAACACCAGGAATGGTGTTACTGATGAGTGGCATACCTTTGGTGATTGGCATCCTTGGTATTATCTTTACACTCCTCTACACGCTCGACGACAAAAAGATGAAGATCATCGAAAACGATCTGATCCTACGCCGTCAACAAAACGAAGCCTAAGCGGCTTCGCCGTGAGTCACCCCAAAACCCGGCTAAGGCCGGGTTTTGTTTTTCCGCAACCTCAGTTGCTAATGCTGCGAGTGCTGATCAAAACTCGCCGAGTAGCGCTCAATCCACTCCAAGGCCGCATCTTCACTAGTCAGTTGCCGACCCTTTAATGCCAACCGCTGCCGATAATCCTCAATCTGGCACACCTGCTCCACCATACGCGCGCGAAAAAACTCATCATCACTGGTGAAGCGCACACCCACTTCATATTGTTTGGATGATTGCTCACGACGCCAAACGATAACACCGCGACCATGATAATCCGGCTTGGTCACCGGAATATCAAACTCGACAAAAGTGCCAACTTTCACCGGTTTGTCAGTGATAAAACACAAGCCGCCAGCACTCAGGTTGCGCACGTGGACACGTGACTCCTCATTGCCGCCGGCAGAGAGTTGAATAGGTATGGATATAGGATGGCGAATATAGGTGCGCATAACAAATACCTCACTGCAAGCTGTTGAATTACCCGCGGCCAAGGTGCGGCAACTAAAGTGTAATTCAGCAACTTCGCATAGAACGGAAGCAATTGCTATGAAGAGGCTATGGGTTTAGAACAAATCATAGTGTTAACGGGAACGCCTATTCAGGCACAGACTCGCTCGCATCAACCATATTTCCGCGCATTTTAAACTGCAAACCCTTTAAAAAATTGCGCAGAACTTGCGATTGGCACTCGCGATAATTGGTGTGCCCCGGCTTGCGGAAAAATGCGCTTAACTCGTGCTTGCTTAAGGGAAAACCGGCAAGCTCCATCACCTCAAGAATCTGCTCATCTTTAAAATCCAACGCGATTTTTAATTTGCGCAGGATAATATTGTTATTGAGTTTTTTTTCCGGCTCGGGTTGTTCACCTTCGCGCTTGCCGCGTTTTTTGTTGATCAAGCCATTCAAGAAAATCGCCAAGTGCACATCGCGCAACTCTTTAAACTCAGGCTTGTCATCGGCTTTCAACCAATCGCTCACCAGCTCGCGCGATGCGTTAAAACCACCCGACGCAAACAGCGCCATCATTTGCGCATCGCCAAAATCAAAAATAAAACGCAAACGGCGGAGAATATCGTTATTGGTCATGGTGAAAAATCCAGATGGGTTGGTAGCATCACTATAGACGAGGCAATTAAATTGGAGAAATGACCTCAGCAATCCAAAAAGCACCGCGCAATAAAAAACCCGAAGCTCTTACGAACTTCGGGTTTTAATATGGTGCCCAGACCCGGAATCGAACCAGGGACACGAGGATTTTCAATCCACTGCTCTACCGACTGAGCTATCTGGGCGTGTCGCTTCTTGTTGGCTCGCTAAGCGCTGCACTGCAAGAGGCGCGTATTAAACCCGTTTGGCCTTTTTGAGTCAATACAGAAAAGTAAAAAAAGTCCTTTTTTATCAATGGTTAATTTCTAGGCGCCCTCCAAGTCCGCTATACGCTCCCCCCTACTTGATACATCATCTGCAGCACCAGCATGCCAGCGAGTTAACACCAACTAAGATGACCGCAATTAGCGCAAAACACAGGGCTCGCGAAACAATTAAGTGCGACCTCCCGAGCCCATTGAGTAACTTTTTTGATTTCCTGCCCAGACAGTCAGTTAACTATCCCGTTTGAGTTACTCAGGAACGAAACTTGCTGTGAATACTATGTTCTCGATCCGTAGTAGTCTTGCCCGCGTTGCGGGCTTTTTTATTTCACCCAGGGCACTCTACAGCAGGAAACTCCTATGCGCAGGCAACTCGGTAATTCCACACTGGCACCCGTCGCGCTGAGCTTCGTCTTTGCAATTTTTTCCACTCAAGCTTATGCAACCAGCTATCAGGATGCCGTAACACAACTGGGCTTTAGTGAACTGGCTGCAACCTTCAGCCGCGAGAAAGCACTCGCGATTAGTAAATTACCCGATGAAGAAAAATTATCGCTTCCGGAATTGCAGGCGGCAGCGACACTGCAACTCATCGGCGCGCCGATGCTTGACTCAAACACCAATTCAAAAACACTCGCTGAATTTATCGCTAATTACAATCGGCCCGATCCCGCTTATCTCGGACAACTCAGCGAGAGCTCACTTTATCAACGAATTGAAACACACTGGAAAATAACGCCTGACGCCAAACCTTCAGATTTTGCGTTGGAACTACGGCAGTTAATCGGTCAGGGCATTGCAACCGGCTACAACCTTGTCACTACACCCTGGCCACTATTTGCAACAGATAGACATATAATTTATGGCCATAGCGATATCGATCACGCACAGCAACTGCTTGCACTTTTAGCAAGCGAAGGACTGCAAGCACGCGTGGGTTTATCGCACAAAACCTCGGCATTTTTATATCGCGATGATTGGGGCATGCTGAACCAATCACTCATTGATTTGGGCAACAATCGCCGTTTGGTTGAGGCGAGCGAATATGATTTGCATTTTGAATTTCTTACCGCGTCCGATAAAACAAAATTTGTCGCCGCGATTGATCGCTACGCTAAAAAAGATTCCGCCAATCAATCCGGTTTAATTCGCAGCGCCTGGTGGCAACCTTTTTATCGCAGTAAAAATGCCGCAGAAGGCTTTGCTAGCGCAACACAAATTGCCGTGAGCGATGGCAAAGAAACTGCTCTCTTGCTATCACTACCTAATCAAGCGCCCGCACTGGTAAAAGCTATCCAACAATTAAATCCCGCTTGGTCAGTTTCGCCTGAAGCGACTTGGGTGAATCTGGCATTTCATCGCTATTTGCAGGGCGACTATAAATAGCGCATCGCCTCCCCACGAAGACGCGCATTCACGCGTCACTCAGTAAACTTACTTGCATCACTCGCACGCGCCAGTGTATCGGCAATTTCACTACCTTTGCCCTGTAAAATTTCTTGCGGTGTTAATCCACATAATTCGTGCGGAAACACTAACCAGCGGTCGGTGGCGTGCACATAAAAATCCGGTTTTAAATCGGTAACGTTGCGCGTTGGTTTGTACCAGGGGCAGGCAACCTTAATGACGTTAGGAGTATTGCGGCGCGATTTGCGTTTGATCTCATCAATAATTGCTTGAATTGAGCGGCCGGAGTCAAATACGTCATCGACAATCAACAGTTCCTGATCGGCATCCACATTTTTAATAATGTAATCCAAGCCGTGTACGCGGATGTCTTTACTCTGCTTATCGATGCCGTAATAAGATGATGTACGAATGGCGATATGGTCAGTGGAGATACCCATGTATTCCAAATACTCTTGCACAGCGATGCCGACTGGTGAGCCGCCGCGCCAGACGCCGACAATAAAATGCGGACGAAAGCCGCGCTGATAAATTTGTTCGCCCAATTTAAATGAATCGAGCAGGAGTTCATTGGCGGTAATAAAATGTTTTTCCATAGAGACCTTCCAATATTATTTTATTGAGCAAGTTTTTGTAGTGTAGTAGCTAGTGCATCAATGGCCAAAGCGACATCTTCCACTGTGACTGATTCATCAGGATGATGACTTACGCCGCCTTTGCAACGCACAAAGTACATAGCAACATCGCATATGTCTGCCATTGCCATTGCATCGTGACCGGCGCCACTCATGAGTTTATAGGGATTTAAATTCATATCGCACAAGACTGATTCTTGTAGTGCTTGCATCCAATCAGCGCAGACGACAGCGGGCGCGTTGTGAATTTCATTCCAGCTGGCGGTGAGATTTCTTGCGATACAAATCAAATCCAGTTCGTGCTGAATTTTTGCGAGCGCTTGGTCGCGCAGTTGATCGTCACCGGAACGAATATCGATGGTAAATTTTGCGTGCCCGGGAATTACGTTCACAGCACCGGGACCACATTCGATTTTTCCAACGGTGGCGACAACATCAAATTCTTTGGCAATATCTTCTACGAGCACAATACCGAGTGCGGCGCCGACGAGCGCATCTTTGCGCATGGGCATGGGGACTGTACCGGCGTGTCCGGCATAGCCTTGGATTTCTATTGCAAAGCGGCGTGCACCGGCGATGGCAGTGACGATTCCGAGTGCGAGATTTTCATCTTCCAGTACCGGGCCTTGTTCGATATGCACCTCAAGGTAGGCGAGCAGATCGTCGGGATTGCGTGCGGCGCTGCGAATATTTTCCGGCAGCAAACCGAAATCGATAAAGGCTTGTTTCAAACTAATTCCAGCGCGATCTTTTAAGTCCCACCAAGCGGGATTCCAGGTTCCAGCGACGGCGCGGCTACCTAAGAGTGTGCTGCCGAAGCGTGTGCCCTCTTCATCGCCAAAGCCGATAATGTCTATCGCGTAGGGCAACGCAATATTGTTTTGATAAAATTGTTCGACTACCGCAATCGCAATCAATACGCCGAGAATACCGTCGTAAGCTCCCGCATTTGGGATGGAATCCAGATGGGAGCCAATCAATAATGTTTTTGCACAGGCGTCTTGGGCGTCGTAACGGCCGCAAAGATTGCCCGCTGCATCAACCCAGGTTTCCATTCCGGCTTCTTGCATCCACTGGGCGACTAATGCATTGCAGCGTTTGTGTTCGGGGGTTAAATAAAAGCGGCTGATGTTTTCAGGATTCGAGCTGATGGCGGCGAGTTGATCGCACCAATTCATAACTTTTTTTGCTAGTGCTTCGGTGGTGATTGCGTTCAAGGTTTTTTCTCGACATAGAGTGAGGCGCTGCGGCTGGGGCTGTTTACTCTGAGACTCGCCGTAAATACTTCCCTGTAGGCTCGAATGCGGCATCCATGCCGCATACGGTCTCCGAGTAAACAGCCCCACCCTTGCTTCATACCAGCTGGTTTGCCTTCAATTAAAATCAAAAAAAACTAGTGAAAACTTTTGGCATAACTAATTAGTTGCGCGATAAAATTTTGCTTTTCAGCGTCGCTAATAAAACTCGATGTAAAACTATTGTGCGCCAATAACAATGCCTGTTCGCGCGTTAGCGGAAACGCATCGGCCAATGCAAAATAATTGTCATTGAGATAACCGCCAAAATAGGTGGGATCATCTGAGTTGATCATTACACGCAAACCGGCATCCATTAACGTAAATAAATTGTGGTCGGCCATTTTGTCGAACACACATAAACGTACATTGGAGAGTGGGCAAACGGTAAGTGGAATTTGGGTTTCGCGCAGATAGTCCATCAACTTGGGATCTTCATCGGAACGCACACCGTGATCGATGCGCTCAACTTTTAATAAATCAATCGCCTCCCAAATATAACTCGGCGGGCCTTCTTCACCGGCGTGAGCCACTATGCGATAACCTTCAGCGCGAGCGCGGGCGAAGACTTCCGTAAATTTACTCGGTGGATGGCCGAGTTCGGAGCTGTCCAAACCTACGGCGATAATTTTATCTTTCAAAGGCAAAGATTCTTCCAGCGTTTTCATCGCGCTATCGGCGCTCAAGTGACGCAGGAAATCCATCACTAACTTTGAACTGATGCCCCAATCTTTTTTCGCATCATCCATCGCACGCAAAATACCACCGATGACTGTTGCGAAAGGAATGCCGCGTTCGGTGTGGCTCTGCGGGTCAAACGACAATTCGGTGTGCAGGACATTATCGGCTTTGCACTTGAGAAAATAATCGCGTGTGAGGTCGTAAAAATCTTGCTCGTGTTTGAGTACCGATGCGCCTTGGTATAACAAATCCAAAAAACTTTGTAGATTGGTAAATTGATAGGCTGCCTCGATTTCCTCCACGCTGCTGTAGGGCAGACTCACCTGATTGCGCTGACCGAGGGCAAACATCATCGCGGGCGATAAAGCACCGTCGAGATGCATATGCAATTCCGCTTTGGGCAAACCCGCTAAAAACTCGCGCGAGGCAAGCTCAGTTAATTTCGGCACGCCGGAAAAATCGGCGGGAATTACAGAAGGAATCATAAGCGCTGCTCCTTTACCTTCATGAATATTAATAACCTTCTTGAGTGTAGATGGTCATCGCCCTATCCACACCCGCATTTGCCGTTTGCGAGTGTCCGGCGCGGCGCAATACTGCCTCTAAAGCCGCTAGCGTTTGCAAGACTGCATCTTTGCGCGCGTTGTAGCCCATGGTGCCGATGCGCCAAATTTTCCCGTGCAAAGGACCAAAAGAAGTGCCGATTTCAATTCCAAAATCGTTGAGCATACTGCTGCGCACTGCTTCACCAGCAACACCTTCAGGAATATATACACCGACAACGTTGTGCATTTTGTTGGATTGATCGCCGAATAATTTCAGATTCATCGCCGCCAAACTCTGCGCCATAGCCTTGCCGTGAATACGGTGGCGTTCGATGGCATTTTCAACACCTTCTTCCAATAAAATACGAGCGCATTCGCGCGCGCCGTACAACATCGTAGTGGCTTCAGTGTGGTGGTTAAGGCGCTCTTCGCCCCAGTAATCCATGATCATGCCCAAATCAAAATAATTGGAGACAATGCGACGGCCGCTACCGGCGATATGATTGTCGGTGCGAATGCCCGCTTCGATATGGCGGCGCTTGCGAATACTGGCAACCGCTTTTTCGCTAAGTGTAATTGGCGCACTACCGGATGGGCCGCATAAACATTTTTGCAAACCGACGGAGACTGCATCCAATTGCCACTTGTCCGTTTCAAACGGATTACCACCAATGGATGCAGTGCCGTCGGAATAAAATAAAACGCCGTGGCGCGCGCAAATTTCACCGAGGTAATCGAGCGGTTGCAACATGGTGGTGGAAGTATCGCCCTGCACTATCGCAAGCACTTTGGGCTGCACTTGTTTAATCGCGGCTTCGATTTCGTCAGGCGAAAATACTTCGCCCCACTCTTTGTGAATTTTGTGCACCTCTGCGCCGCAGCGTTCAGCGATCTCACACAGCAGATGACCAAAGCGGCCAAACACTGGCACGAGAATTTTATCGCCCGGTTCAATCAGTGAAATTAATACGGCTTCGATACCTGCACGCGAAGTGCCATCGACCAACAACGTCCATTGATTTTTGGTTTTGAATACGCCGCGATACAAGGCCATGGTTTCATTCATGCACTGCGTCATCGCCGGATCATATTGGCCGACCAGTTGTGCAGACATGGCGCGCAATACGCGCGGATCAACCGTAATCGGCCCCGGCCCCATTAATAAACGCGGCGGTGGAGAAAAAGGCCGCAGAAGCGATGGACTCACAGTGTACTGATCAGACATTTAACGACTCCTGACGGCGACAGATAAAACACAAACACATCGTGGAAAATTTTTTAATCTCACCCAATTTTTCAAACTCAAGCAACTTTTCAAACTCAAGCAAATAGCTGCATCAACATACGCCCACCGCTGATACATAAAAAAATCGCGAAGACGCGCTTTAACATCACGGGTTCAAGCTTGGAACCAATCCAGGCGCCCACTGGTGCAAGCAATACGGTGAGCGGAACAATCAATAAAAATCCAGGCAAATTCACCATGCCGATCATGCCTTGCGGTGCGTCGGCCGGAGTCTCGGCGAGCAACATAGCGGTCGCACCGGGAATTGAAATTAATAAACCAAAAAAGGAGGCAGTACCCACCGCGCGATGCGGAGGATAATTGCACGAGGTCAACAGCGGCACGCCGATAGTGCCGCCACCAACGCCCATCATCACTGAAAAAAATCCAGTGGTGCCCGCCATCACACCCTGCCCTGCCATGCCCGGTAATTGCTGTGCAATGGGTGCAGCTTTTGCGCGGAATAACATATTGGCGGCAACGAGTAATGCGACTACGCCAAACACCGCGCTGGTCACTTCGCCTTTTACTTTTAACGCTAAAGCGCTGCCTGCAATTACGCCCACCACCATAAATGGCCACCAGCGTTTGAGCAGTGCCCAATCCACATTGCCGCGTTTGTGATGCGCACGCACAGAAGAAATACTGGTGGGTACGATGACCAACAAAGAAGTCGCGGTGGCGACTAACATGGCTGTCCCCGCGCTAATACCAAAATGTTGCAAGACAAAAAATAATACCGGCACGATTACAATGCCACCGCCCACGCCGAGCAAACCAGCGAGAATTCCCGCGAAGGCGCCGGTCAGCACCATCGCAATCATGGTGGGTAACCACTGGCTTAAAAAGTCATTCATCGAATTTGCTCCGCCAGCCCCAAGCCATCACTGCGGGGATCGCTCGCGGCAATTGCATTACCATCGCCGAGACTTACAACCGCACCTGCATGCCCCATCATTTCACTGAGTGTGGGAACCGCTTTAATAGCGTGATCGCGCGCGCGCAAATTATTGCCAATTAGTTCAACCAAATCCTGCTCCATTTTTAAATCGTGATTGTTATCGCCCCAGGTGCGACCGAGCAGCCAGCGGCCGCGACTGATCGCCGCGTCGAGCGAGAGCCCATCGTACAGGTAGCGGCTGAGCAGTGCCGCTTGTGTTTGCGGTTGGCCTTCGCCACCCATGGTGCCGTAACTGATACGGCGGCCATCATTCAACAGTGCAAATGCGGGGTTGAGTGTGTGAAAGGGTTTGTAGCCAGGTGCTAGCGCATTGCGATGATTCCGCTCCAAACTAAAACCCACGCCGCGATTATTCCACACCAAACCGGTGCCGGGGATCACTACGCCCGAACCAAATTCCCAATAAATACTTTGGATAAAACTGACCATAGTGCCAGTGTTATCGACGCAACCCATCCACACGGTATCACCCGGTTCGGCGACTTGTGGCCAAGGCAAGGCGCGTTCGGTGATGACGGAGGCCAGCTGGTCGATATGTTCATCATCCAACAAATCATCCCAGCGTTCGCTTAGCCGACGCGGGTCGGCGACTTCACGGTCACGCACGATAAAGGCGAGCTTGGTAGCTTCAATCAAACCATGAACGCGCGCGGCCTCATCCCATTCGGGTTTAAACAGGCGGTCATAAATCGCCAAAATCAGGAGCGAGGCAACACCTTGCGTCGGTGCGGGCAAATTGAAACAGTGACCAAAACGGGTTTGCACCGAGAGGGGTTTGACTTCTTGCGCGCGATAGTTTTGAAAATCCGACAAGCGCAGCGGGCTGCCGAGTTGTTCTAGTTGCGTGGCGATTAAACCCGCCAATTCGCCGCTGTAAGCCGACTCCAATCCGTGGCTGACCAACCGGGTCAGCGTGGTCGCCAAATCCTGATTGGTGAGCGTTTCGCCCTCGATCAGCGGGCGGCCATTGGGCATAAATACGCGCTGGTATTCCGCCTGCTCGGCCAACTCCATCTGCACTTTGCGGCTGGCTGCTGCGAGGCTGTGAGTGACTTTAATGCCCTGGTTAGCAAGCGCAATTGCGGGCGCTAACAAGCGGCTTAATGGCAATTGCGGTGATGATTCGGCGGCAATGTCACGCGCCTTTTGCCAACCGGCAAGTGTGCCGCCCATAGTGACAGTCGCGAGCGCGCCACGGCTGGGGATTTGCTGGAAGCCCTTGTCGCCATACCAATCGATACTCGCCAATTCTGCCGCGCAGCCGCAGGCATCGATCGCACGCGGTGCTTCACCGGGTTTATGGATCAGCCAGAAACCATCGCCCGCCATGCTGTTCATATGCGGATAAAGCACAGTGATGGCAGCCGCCGCAGCAATCATTGCATCCACCGCACTGCCACCTTCACGCAACACATCCAGGCCGATTTCAGCGGCCTGTTGATGGGGTGCAGTAAAGGCCAGGGCGTGCGGCGCACTAAAGGCAATGCCATGTTGAATCATGAGTGAGTACCACATAAATCGATTGCCAGTTGCAGCAGCGCCTTATCGTCACCGCGCTTGCCGAGCAGCGACACACCGCAGGGCGCGCCTTGATCATTCAGCACCGGCAAATGCACTTGCGGTAATCCAGCCAAGCCTGCGGGCGCGGTCAGCCCCATAAGTTGGCTGCGATAAGAATCCATCCAATTGAAATCAGCGCCTAGCAAAGGCGCTGCGCCCGGTGTGGTGGGCAGCAGAATTAAATCGACATCGGCAAACCAACTGTCGATGTCGGCCTGCAAACTGGCGCGCTCAATTTCTGCCGCTGTTTGATCAGCGTCGGTGAGCGTCGCGCACCATTGGAAACGGGCGTGGATATCCGGCGCAAATGTCGGCTGGTTTTGGCTGATCCATTCGCCATGGGTTTGCCAAATCGATCGACCTTGCAGCGTGCGAAAACATTGGCTGGCGCGCGTGAGCCAGTCGCTATTCAGCATCACTGATTTAATGCCTTGGGGTTTAAATCCATGCAGCATGGGCTGCTCGTTAAGCCAGGCTTTATGAGCGGGCGTCCAGAGCGCGCCATTTTGTAATGGCAGCAGCAGTGCGATGCGCAATGAGCTGCGTTCAAAATTGCGCGATAAATTATCGGGCAATAGCACCTCGCCGACTTGCGCGAGGGTGTTTGCATCACGGGTGAGCCAACCGACGGTATCGAATAAGGGCGCGAGCGGTACCATCTGCTCTGAGCTAATCAAACCGTGGCTGGTGCGAATTCCAAACAGGCCGTTGTAGCTGGCGGGCACACGGATGGAGCCGCCGGTATCGGTTCCTAAACCTATATCAATATCACCTGCAGCAACGGCAACAGCAGAGCCACTGGATGAACCGCCCGGCAAACGCTCGGGGCTGCGCGGATTAATCGGCGCGCCGTAGTGAATATTTAATCCGTTGAGGCTGTAGGCGAGTTCATCGGTTTGGGTTTTGCCGATCAGTTCGGCACCGGCGTCGAGCAATTGCGTCACTACCGGTGATGTGTGCTCAGGTATCGCGTGACTAGCCAGCCAGTCAGGATTTCCTGCGGCGGTCGGTAAACCGGCGATATGGAATAAATCTTTAACTCCCAGCCGCAAGCCAGCAAGGCTGCCAGAGCCTGCGCGGGGATTAGGGTAGTGACCACGCCATGCGAAGACGCGTTGATCGAGCGACATGTGTAAAGCCTTTGAAAACTATTTCAATTCCGCCGGCACCGGAACCTTATCTTTGTAAACTTCCCAGTTACCCAGAATTTTATCCATCACCGCCGTACCGACAATATAGGCCGATTCTAACGAAGCCTCTAATCCAGCATAGCCTTCATTTTCAGCGTGTAGGTTAGCAGCTGCCGTTATGCCCGGCGGCGGCATGGTGTAATTGCTGCCAGTGCGCAACACCAGCACGCGGTTTTTATCCACTTTGCCGATATTGTGCAAATAGGTAAGCGACAAATAAGTACCTGTATCTTCCATCGCTGAAGTTACGAACTCGCCTTTGCCTTCGGTCCAATAATCCGTCCACTTATTCGCCCAGGTATTCAAGATCTCACCGTGCCAGAAGGTCATGGCCGCAAGCTGATCGCCTTTCAACACAAAAGGTTTGCGCTGTGCATTCGGGTGATTCACGTAAAGTTTGCGCGTAGCTTCAAGGCTTTCGATGTCCGGCAACTGAATGTCTTTGGTCAATTGAAATGCCCACTCTGTTAGCTCGGGATTCAAGCGCGCAACTTCACCTGACGGCGCAGGTTTTTTAGGGTCATAGGGTTTGGATGTAAACAGCGGGAAATAACCTGTTTCCCAATCAGCGGGAATTTCACGCGCATCAATTTCATGGGCGAGGTCGCCATCCACCAAATATTCTGCCCATGCCGCTGAGCCGATGGATGCATCTTCCGGATCGATACCCGCAATGCCCGCCACCAACCAATAAGCATCCGAAAAATCAAAACGCGGGTCCATGCCCAGCGCCATAGTCGCAGCGGTGGAATGCGCAGTGCCCATACCGGTCACAATACCCATTACACCGGTTTCCATATTCATATAAATATCGTGGTGAGAATTGGGAAATTCAAATTTGGTATCGAGTTTTTGGCGTTCTTTCCACAACTGGAATTCACCGGCTTTATCGCCCGAGTCTTCACCAATTTCAAACATGGTGACTACCACAAATTTTACTTTTATCGGCGCGGGTGTTTGCACACTAGCGTCAGACTTATTGGCCGTTTCCGTTACAGGCTTTTCACAACCTGTCATTAGACCTGCCGACAATAATGACAAGAGCGCAATAGACAATAAACCCGGTTTACATTTTTGCATTGGAAAAATCCTGTAATAAGTTCGGAGCGCAATAAATAACTCGATGAGTTTTTGCGGCGCAGACCACTGGCTTTAACAATGGCCTGCGCACAACACCCGAGAGGCAAAACAAATGCTAACCTAGAATTTGAAAGTCACCTTACCAACAAAACTGCGCGGTAATTCTGGCAACACAATTGTGCTACCAAACAGATCCGGGAAGTTCGCGCGGAAGTAGCGTTCGTTCGTCAAGTTTTTGCCTTGCAAACTTACACCCCAAGTATCCGTGCTGTAAGAAATGCCCGCGTTAAACAAGGTATAGGAGGGCAACTTAATCGCTTTGGAAAAACCGGAATAGGTTGAATCAGCATGCACGGCACTCGCGGTGATACTGTAACCATCACCAAAATTATAGGCGCCGGTTATGCTCATCATATTTTCAGGAATACCGGATTTTTTCGCATCTTCTTCATTGCCAACCAAATTTAAACCTTTGATCACATAACCATAATAGAGCGATGGATCAGACACATTGGGCAGATCGCCTGCACCAAGAAATCCAAATTGAACGCCACTTTTCAATGCCGTTAAATTGGTAATTTCCAAATGGGTCAATGCAGCCGTAATGGTGAAATCTTCCGTAATCAACAGGCGACCTTCCAACTCGTAACCTTCACTTTGAGTGGTGTTGTTGCTCACTTGATCCTGGGCACTGAAATTCGTGCGAGTTTGATCAAAATATGCTGCAGACACATAGAGACGCTCATCAAAGAAATTGCCCTTCACACCGGCCTCTTTTAACTCTGAATCGGCAAGCGCATTACCTGCTGCATCACCATCGGCATAAATCAAACCGGGTGCGATTTCCGAACCCTGCCCCATGACGATAGTGGATTGGGTTGAGCGAGTCACATAGGGGATAAAGCCAATTGGCGTTTTGTAGGACAAACTAGCAGTCCATGAGCCACCTTCATCGGTATCCGTTGCAGTAAAATCCGGACGTTGCACATGCAACTTCCCACCTACCGACGTCGACTCAATATCAATAACGTCATAGCGCCCGCCCAATAACAATCCAATATTTTCAGCGATGGTATAGTCAGCCAAGACCGCAACACCGTAATCCGTATACTCGCTCAAAACATAGTTGGCATAATCAGAATCAGTTCTAGTGGCGAGTAACTTTTTATCCAAGGCCGAAGAAGGCTTGGTTAGATCTCGGCGATCAAAATATTCGTAATCAAAATCGTCAGCCTGTTTGGCATTAGTGTAACGAATACTTGGCGAGAGCTGATAGCTGGCATCCAACCAATCGGTGTGCTCTGCATCAAATTCAAATATCAGCTGATCTTCTACTACATAGCTGTCTACAAACTGGGAGAAGCCATAGGCATTTTCATTGATGTTTTCGAGTTCTTCATAGAACACTTTGTTGGTAATAGAGAAGGAATCCGAGGCTTCATGAATAGTGTCAAAATAAAAGGTGCCCACGGTGGTGATCAATTTGTCATCCGCCGCCACCATTGTTTGACTGCCATCCAGTTTTGCGACACCTACATTTTGCAAAGCCCAGGCTGGGCTCATGCTTGCATCGGTTGCGGCCGCACCAGGAACAAAAAAGTTATTCGCTTTGGTTCCCAGCCATGCATCAAATTCATCGGGCGAGTTAGCGCCGTCACCATTCAGATCGACCGAGGTTGGCGAACCGGTGATGTAAGTACCATGATCAATTAAATCTTGCGTGAGGCGATTCCATCCCGCCACTTGATTACCATCAAATTCGTGATACATACCGCCGAATTCAATACGGGTAGACGGCGACAGCTCCATATTAAACGCAGCCTGCAAAATATTTTGGTCAGTGCCGGAGTTTTCGTAATAGGAGCCTGAATTTTCAGTTTCCGCATACACATAAAAGCCCAGATCTTTCTCGCCTACTTTTGCCGGGCCGCCAACTTCGGCGGTGACAATATTTTTGTCCCAACTACCGCGCGTCAACGAGAATTGACCTTCGGCCTTATCAAAATACTGACCAGACTCCACACGCGCAGACTTGGGTTCAAAGTTGAGGTAACCACCAATTTTTGATGGACCAAAAATCGGCGATGCAGGACCGCGCACGATATCGATACGATCAGACGCACCAATCGGGGTTGGATAGTTACCCGGATTATTAACACGACGCATACCGCGATAATAAACTTCACCGGGTGTTCCGCGCACATCCAACGAACCTGCAACACCAAAGAAAGATTGTGTGAAAGCACCCGGCGATACCAACACCAAATCGTCGATATCGCTAATGTTGTAACTCTCCATCATGTCTGCGCTCACCGTACTAAGACTGCGCGGCGTTTCCTCTATTGGCTTGTTAAAACCAAAGGCAGATTTACCTTGCTTGGTCATCAAGCCCATGGTGTCGCCAATCACCAGCGTTTCTTCCACTGCACCGGCCGCCGCTACAGGCGCAACAGCTTGCGCTGCAATCTCTTCCGCTGACCACGCTGGTGTCGATGCAACGACACAACCCATGCTGACAAGCAACGCGAGTTTATTGCGAATAAAACGTTTGTGTATGGTCATAGTGAATGCACTCCAAGGGTGTCTAATAATATGTATCAGGAAAGCTGCTCGGGAAATTGCAAGCGCCATGCCATTTCCTGTCTAAACGGTTAACTCTTTAAAAAATACATATTAATTTCCTTATTTTTCAATTATTTAACTTGCTCAAAATACAGTTCGATCGGCTATATATTGAAAAAAACGCGCAGAGAAACACACTAGAGGTAGATGGGGGCACCGATTTATTGATGCAAAATAATGCGCCATGCACGCACACTTGAACCAATATGTTGCACCCCAATAAGATCGTTGAAGTCGCACAGAGTTATTTGAATTGACCAAGCCCTGATTCGATTTACGCGCAACTATTTGAAATCACACAATGAATAGCGCTTACAGGTAAAACCATAGGAAACCGGTTTGGCATTTTTCAAACTACCAACACCATTTTTCTCAAACGATTTTTGAAACGCGCTAACACGCGTGTTGTAGGTTTTTAATAACTGCGCTTTTACATCCTCTTCCACAAAACTGTATTGCAGCGAGTTGCGACTGAGCAGCAACAATTCATCCCAGGACAAATTGAATTCTTTTACCGCCACAAAAAATTCGTCAGTGATATTGGAATCCCACATGCCGCGATCATCCGTTGAAAGCGCAACCGGAATTCCCAAGCGCAAATATTCAGGGAAGGGATGCTGCGCATAATCGCTAACGTATTCGAGCAGCAAATTAGAAATTAAATTGATTTCGACCAGATAAGGGCCATGGCGCATCTCACGCAGCAATTCCGGATCACTAATTAAATTCACACCGTGGCCGATGCGATCTGCACCGAGCATTAAGGTATCGCGAATATGGGAATTGGGTTCGTCCACTTCACCAGCGTGTACCGACAAACGTACGTTGTTGTACTTGTGGCGCAGCTCGCGCAGGGTTTGAGTAAAACGCAACGGATATCCTTTGTCGTTATCTTCACGCCCCACCATATTTACCGCCACATACAAATCGCGATGACGCGATACTATGTCGTAAGACGCGCGCAATTGTGCTTCGGCACTGGGAACAAAACGTAAAATAGATTCCTGAAAACGCACAGTAACGCCGGTTTTTTTCGCATCCGCCTGTGCAAGCCGCTGGCGAAATATAGCGACGGCTTCGTCCTCACTGATCGGGCTACCGTCGGGTTTAAAATAGCCGCCCGCTTCCAGCATGGTCTCCAAATAAATCAAACCTTCTTCGCCAAAGGCTTCCATATTTTTATACAGAATTTCCGCAATTAAATAAGGGCTGTAAAGTAACTGATCTAATCGCTGCCAATGGGTTTGAAAAAATTCATCGCGCCCTTCATGGTCATGACTCAGGGTTACGCTATTGACCCAACCCGCTTTTTCTTTTTCATCCAGATCTTCCAGACGTTTGTATTCTGCTTTTTCGCAGTCAGGCAATTGGTTATAAGTGGATTCCATAAGATTGTTGAACAACATCAAATACGGGCGATAACCAAAATTGTTATCGGCGAAATCGCGGCAATTATTGATGCGTACCTTGGTATAAAAACGGTAGCCATGGGCTTTTTGCGCAAGTGCCACCTCATACCACCAACCGGACATGACCGAGCCACTAATATGGTTGTGTAAATCACCACCTTTGGGCATCGCATACAAAAAGCGATACAAGTCTTCATCGCTCGCCGTCGCTTTGAATTTTTCAAACCAATCGCGGCTGGTTGTTGAACCTATCGACGGGCTAGTGGCAGAAGCCGCTAAACTCCAGATAGCCAATAAGCAATTTAAAGCAACTAAAACCGCACATGTGGCACCGCGCCCTGCGCGGATAAGGGTCGGAATACGAGGCAATGACATAAGCAGAATCTCTGAAAAACCAGAAAGTTGATAAAGAGAAGGGGGAGCAAGACAGAGCAGGCTAATGCAATTGTGATACCAGCAGGTGCGATTCCACGCCAGCTGGGGATTAGCCCCAACAATATCCTGTCCAAATGGACGAGATTTGTTTTAATCTGGTGCAAGCCATGCTTTTTTGCCCAGTAATATTGCGGCTTTACTGGCGATATTGCACAAAGTGCTAACCTTGGACGATGGCACAGAATTTGATGTTGCTTTGACAAACACGCGGTATTGATTAAGGTTTTGGTACCGCGCTTTTATCGACCGAACAACCATGAGCGATAGTGAGAATGAGCGATAACAACACCCCTCCATCCTATCCACGCGATCTACTCGGCTACGGCCAAAATCCCCCCAAGGCCAACTGGCCGGGCGGTGCCCGCATTGCTGTGCAGTTTGTGCTGAATTACGAAGAGGGAGCGGAAAATTGCGTGCTCCACGGCGACGCCGCATCGGAAACATTTTTATCAGAAATTATCGGCGCACGCGCCTTTGAAGCGCGCCATATGAGTATGGAATCGCTCTACGAATACGGCAGCCGCGCAGGCTTCTGGCGCTTGCATCGCCTGTTCAACAAATATGAACTGCCGGTAACCATTTACGGCGTGGCTATGGCACTGGAGCGCAACCCGGATGCAGTCGAGGCTATGCTTGAATCCGGCTGGGAAATTGCCAGCCACGGCTACCGCTGGATCGACCACCAATTTATGCCAGAAGATATTGAACGCGAACATATTCGCACGGCAATTGAAATCCACACACGCGTGACCGGCTCGCGCCCTCTCGGTTGGTACACCGGCCGCGACAGCCCTAACACACGCAGATTGGTTATAGAGCAAGGCGGATTTTTATATGACTCGGATTCCTACGCCGACGATTTGCCTTACTGGACGCAGGAATATGCGCGCATCAATAACGGCAAACCGCATTTAATTATTCCCTATACGCTCGACAGCAACGATATGCGTTTTGCAGCGGCGCAAGGATTTAATTGTGGCGACCAATTTTTTACCTATCTCAAAGACAGCTTTGATGCGCTTTACGCCGAAGGTGAATTTGCCCCCAAGATGCTGAACATAGGTTTGCACTGCCGCATTATCGGCAGACCGGGGCGCATTCAAGCGCTGGAAAAATTTATCCACTATATTTTGCAACACAATGATGTATGGGTATGCCGCCGCGATGCAATTGCACGGCACTGGCACGAACACCATTACCCGGTGTAACAGAAAAAACGGTTACCGACTCACAACATCAATGGCATTTCCGGTTTTTACAACATCTACTTTCCTATTGGCACCGTTGACTTGCACGTTATGGTAGACAGCAGCACCCAGTGCATCACCGGTAATCGTTAAATTATAAGTGCCATTATTAACAGGAATCGTATAGGCGCCAGTCGCGAACACAGGATAGGACTTTCCATTGAAACTGATGGTGACACCACTAATGCCTTCGCCTACATCGTAAAAATCATTGTTGTTGGTATCGCTGTATACCACGCCGGTTAAATAGAAACTTGAACCGGAACGCGCAAAATTTTGCGTTAGCATGGAAGATAAATAGTTTCTGCCATCTGATAAAAAATTGCCCTGCTTCTGACCAACACCCAGCTCACGGAAATTGCCATTCAAAGTATTCACTCTATGCCCCGGCGATTTAAACAAACCTTCGTGTTGCGAAGCGGCATAATTGGTCAAACTAATACTCGAACCTGTCGTACCACCCCAAGCGATGTTTTCACCGCTGGTCCAGCTACCTGAAAACACATAACCTGCTGCGCTCATGCGTTCAGTGGCGGTACTGTTATTGTTGCCGGTGTGAGAAAAAATATCCGCATCCAACATCCACTGTGAATGGGTGCGCGCCGAGTCAATCAACAATAGATTGTGCGCAAGTGGTTGCTTGGCAGTAGCGGTAAGCTGGGTGCCGGTAATGCCATCATTTAATCCAATACCCAAACGTGTTGCTTCGGCTTCCGGATTGGCGCGGGCGCGATTTACCAACTCAACGACCAATACTTCCTGGGCTGTCGGCTGTTTAGCCAAATCGATCAGCGCCGGTGTTGCACTCACTTCACTACTCGCCACACTCTCAGAGCCCGCACTCACGGCCGTCACTACAAAATAATAAGTCTCATCGTTGCGCAATGAGTTAATCACACGCGGTGAAGCTACATTTTGCAGCCGGGTGCCATCATCAAAACTGGCGATATTATTAATTAAAATATTTGGCTCGGATGCGTAGTAAATATGGTAACCAGTTGCACCAACCACTGGATTCCAAGTGAGCGTCACCGCGCCATTGGCAGGAACAGCGGAAATATTTTGTGGCGCGGCAAGAGAAATAGTTGAGGAAGCAGAAGATGAAGACAAGCTGCTAACAACCAGAGCGCTATTTGATGAACTGTTTGATGAACTATTCGCTTCACTACTCGCCGGTGTTGATGATCGACTCGCCGGTGCAGGGGAATCTGATCCACCACCAGAACCACCACAGGAGATAAGCGTTAACAATATAAAAGATGCAAAAAATCGCACTATTAGTGATGAAAAATTCATTGTGACACCCTGGCATCTATTCAGTGCCAAGATGGTAACAAGTGCAGTGAAATCTAAATGAGAAGAGTTACTCAGCTTGCAATGAAATCCACACTCCCCTCCACAATAATCATATTCGCACTGGCATTCGCATTGCGCAGCGCATGGATGGGGGCATATTCGGCACAGGTCGCCCAGTGGTTGGCGGTAGCGCGATCGGGGAACTCCATCACCACCAAACGTTTGGGTTGCCAATTGCCGCTGATCACTTGTGTCTGCGCGCCGCGCACCAGATAGCGGCCGTTACAGGCGGCAACCGTGGGCGTTATTTTAGCAAGATACTCTTTGTAGTTTTCCGCATGGTGAACTTCTATATCGACAATGACATAAGCAACCATAAACCTTCCCTTAAAAAAATATCATTGTGAATTGAGCCAATCGATAAGTGATTTACGCTCAAGCTCGGTCATTTGATGAAAATTGCCTAGCGGCATATAACCGGATTGCAAGGCGGGCAAGGCGCGAATTTTTTGTGCGGCAAGACCAGCTGCCGAATCAATAATTAACCCCGCCGGTGCCGCTGCAAAACCGGGCTGTGAGGGTGTAGCAGCATGGCAATTAGTGCAGTGCACCTGAATGAGCTGGGTGATTTTTGCAGTCTCTGTCGATGCAGCTTCTGAATTAGATTTAATCTCATTGCCACCAACAACGGCACCAGAATTTTTCGCGGTGATCGACATCAATACAGCGATTAAAATAATCCCAAGTAAACTGGTAACCAAAATAATCGGTTTCACATGTCCCAAATGTTTTAAGTTAAAAAAGTGACGCCCCCAGGCTAAACACACACCAATTCCCACCAACACCAGCCACGAATAGGCATGGCTATATAAAAAAGAATAGTGGTTGCTGAGCATGCAAAAAATAACGGGCAAGGTTAAATAGTTATTGTGCGTAGAGCGCAACTTGGCAAAACACATCGCATTGGTATCCGGCACTTCATTATTACTGACCGCTGCAATAAATTTTCGCTGCGCTGGCATAATCCCCCAGAACACGTTACCGGCCATCCAGGTTGCGATCATGGCTCCCACATGCAAATACGCTGCGCGCGGTGAAAATAATTGATGTGCGATATAACTCGCCAAGGTAATGATCACGAGCAGCGCTGCAGCAATAAATAAACCGCGTTTTACTAAGGGGGTGCGCAATAACAATTCATAAATAGATTGACCACCGAGAATAAACGCCACACTCGCAACGACTGCCCAGCCCGGTGATTGGATCAGCGTGTTATGCCCCACCAAATAGGTTTGCGCTTGCAAGTAGTACATTAAAATCAATAAACCTGTACCACTTAACCAAGTACTGTAAGCCTCCCATTTAAACCAATGCAATTTCACCGGCATTTCCGGTGGGCGCAAATGGTATTTAGCGACCTCATAAATTCCGCCGCCGTGAATTGCCCACAAATCACCTTTCACACCTTGATCTGCCTTCCATTGCGGAGGTGTGCGCAAACTTAAATCCAGCCAAATAAAATAAAAAGAAGCACCAATCCAGGCGATGGCAGCGACCACATGAAACCAGCGAAAGGCGAGATTCAACCACTCAAGCACCAAGGGGTTAATTAATCCATCCATACCAATGCTCCCTGTGCGCTTTCAGTGCGACGAAATGCCAATTTACCCATAATGTACGCGCGTGCGATATTGTGCTCATCGCCCAGGGTCATTAATGCAAACAATTTTTCCGACAATGTCTGCGCGCTGGATTGCCGTAATGCTTGTAAAGGTGTTGCACCCAAATTGATAAGAATAAAATCCGCCTCCTTTCCCTTTTCAAAATTACCAATGCAATGATCCAATTGCAGGGCGCGTGCATTACCCAAGGTAGCCATATAAAACCCTTTTAATGGATGCAAACATTGCCCTTGCAGCTGCAATACTTTGTAAGCTTCAGCGAGGGTGCGCAATTGCGAAAAACTAGTGCCGCCACCAATGTCGGTAGCGAGACTTACCGGAATACCAGCGGCCTCCAAACGCGCCATATTCAGCAAACCACTGCCAAGAAATAAATTCGATGTAGGGCAAAATGCAATGCCCGATTGTGTTTGCGCCATGCGCGCAACTTCTGCATCACTTAAATGGATGCCGTGGCCAAATACACTACGCGGCCCCAGCAAGCCGTAATGGTCATAAACATCCAAATAATCGCGCGCGCCCGGGTAAAGGGATTTTATCCAGGCGATTTCCTGTTGGTTTTCCGAGAGGTGCGTTTGCAAATAAATGCCGGGATAATCGCGATACAACTGTCCTGTTATGGTTAATTGCTCAGGTGAGCTGGTCGGTGCAAAACGCGGCGTGAGCGCATATTGCAAACGACGGGTGTTGTGCCAGCATTCAATCAATTCGCGGCAATCTGCATCGCTGCTTGCAGGCGTATCCAATAATTCTGCGGGCGCGTTGCGATCCATCATCACTTTACCGGCGATCATACGCAGGTTCATTTTTTCGGCGGCCGAAAAAAATGCGTGCGTCGACTGGGCAAATACACTGGTGTACACCATCGCGGTAGTCGTGCCATTTTGCAGCAAGAATTTTAAAAAGGCGTCGGCGGCTAGGGCAGCGAAATCGGGATCAGAAAATTGTAATTCGGTCGGAAAGGTATAATTATTCAGCCAATCCAATAATTGTTCGCCGTAAGAGGCAATCACACTGGTTTGTGGATAGTGAATATGGCTGTCAATAAAACCGGGCATTAATAAATGGTCGGGAGTGTGGCGGCACTGTTGCAAATCCAGCCCTTGCCG
This sequence comes from uncultured Cellvibrio sp., assembly GCA_903858205.1. GTDB lineage: Bacteria > Pseudomonadota > Gammaproteobacteria > Pseudomonadales > Cellvibrionaceae > Cellvibrio. The sequence continues at coordinate 8,064 of CAIOHY010000054.1, read as the reverse complement.
CACCATATCATCAGTACTGCCAACCGCTTTGACACGGCCGTGCTCTACCAAGAGCACACCATCGTCAAAGTATTCAATACCAGCACCCGTGAGCGGATCAGGCACATCAGTGAAATGTAAAATTCGCGCGCGAAAAGCGCTTACATCTGTAGCAGTCATAACCAGCCTTAACACAAGAAAAAACGAAAGCGAAAATCAAAAATCCAAATCACCACGAACTACTAACTACCACGAAATACTAACTACCACGATAAGTTGAATAGCCATAGGCATTCAACAACAGCGGTACGTGATAATGCTCATCTACATTAATCACTTTAAAACAGATTTGGATTTCCGGATAAAAACTGCTGCGCTCTTGCTGCGCATACCAATCGCCTATCGCAAAACATAAATGATAATCCCCAGCACCTAATTCAAACGCATTCTCCCATTGCATAATGCGACCGTCCGTATCGGTTAATGCAGTGGCGATAGGTGCATCTGTATGCGGACCATGTAAAGTCACGCGCACATTGGCCGCCGGCTTACCCGTTTCGAGATTTAAAATATGGGTGGTAATAGCTGCTTTTTTCATAATGTTTTCCGTCAATCACTACTGACCATCAATTAATTTGGCAATGCGCAAGCGCGTTATATCGCCTTGCTCACGCGCTCCATTTTGCAATTCGACGTCGCGCGGGTTGTCGATTCTGTCTTGCAGTAAACGCAACATCTCTTCTGCAGATTTTCCGCTGGCGCAAACAATAAAAATAAAACCGTTTTTTGCTTCGTACTCATGATTAAGCTGATACAAGCTCTGAATAACGGCTTCACTCGCCTGCAATACTTGCCCCTGCTCCTGCGTAGCACGCCCTGCATAACGGGAGCGGAGCAAGTCGATATCGCCAATGCGGGCATGACCCGAAAACGCTTCGAGAATTTGCGCTTCCTCTACACCTGTCCAAAAACAGTTAGCCGTGGTGATTAATTTTTCCACGCTTGCAAAAGGGCGCCGCTCAGCAACCTGTTTTGCCCAGAATTGGCAATGGCAACAACCGTAGAGCGCTGCTATAGCATCTTCTTTTGGCAGTGCATTGAATTCGCTTAACGTCATAATTCAGTCCTTTCAATAAAGCCCGAAACTACTCGCACAAAATTCCCGTTGTCTTTTGCACTTGCATAATTGTTTTAATTTCACGCCATGATGTTGAACGCCCTGTTTGCACAGGCACACCTTGGTAATAAAGACTTTGCAATTGCGCAGCGATTGATACGGCCACCTCCATTGGTAATTTTCCTTTCACCTCGGGCAAACCAATCGGGCTGTAAATTTTTTCGATTGCTTGCGCAGCAAAACCGGCATCGGCCAACCGTTTGCGAAAGCGCAGCGCTTTGGTTTGCGAACCAATCATGCCCGCATAAGCCCAGCGCTGATCGGATAACAATGTTTTGCACAGCGCAAAATCCAGCGCATGGTCATGGGTAAAAATAATTGCCCAGACATCATCAGGTAATTGCGCGATTGCCTCGGTAGGATCGCCATAAAATTCGTAGCGGCAATTCGCTGGCAAACTATTGGTCATTAATTCGGGGCGATTATCAATAACACGCACCTGACAAGGTAAACCCGCAAGAATCGTCACCAGTGATTGGCATACATGCCCTGCACCAAAAAGTGCGATCTGCCAATGGCATGCCGCAAAGGCTTCCAGCATCACCGTCACATTTCCACCACAACATTGAGCGGCCTCAGCTGCAAGTGGAATGGCTTTTAATATCTGGCAAGTCTTATTTTGCGCAAGAAGTTCACGCGCCTGTTGCACCAACAAAAATTCCAACTGACCACCGCCAATGGTGTCGTAAGTAGCATCGACAGTGATCACCATTTTGCTTCCACCATCGCGCGGCGTTGAGCCTTGCGTATTAATAATGGTGGCGATCACATAGGCATTACCGCTTTGTTGGCAGTGTTGAATGGCGGCAGACCAGTTGAGCAGTTGCATCAGGATTTCCTCTCTGTCGCGGCAGCCTTATTAAACGCGACGCATTCTTGTAGCGCCCAATAGACTCGCTCGGGTGTTGCGGGTGTATCCAAACGCGGACTGAATTGATAATTGGTTATACTGCTGCACGCATCGCGCAGCGCTGCCCACACCGAGATCGCCAACATCAACGGCGGTTCTCCGACGGCTTTGGATAAATGAATGGTATTTTCCAAATTCGGCTCATCAAATAATTCCACGTTAAAAATCTCCGGCACATCAAACGCGGTAGGGATTTTATAATTCGCAGGGCTATTGGAAATAATGCGGCCTTTTTCATCCCACAATAATTCTTCCGTGGTCAACCAACCCATGCCTTGAATAAAGCCTCCTTCAATTTGGCCGATATCAATCGCCGGATTTAATGATTTACCAACGTCATGCAAAATATCCACGCGTTCTACTTTGTATTCGCCAGTTAAACAATCCAGTGTGATTTCTGACACTGCCGCACCATTGGCGAAATATAAAAATGGCTGACCTTTGGCAGCAGCGCGATCATAGAAAATTTTAGGCGTGCGATAGTGCCCCGTTGCCGATAGCGCAACGCGATTGAGATAGGCGAGCTTGATAAATGCGGGAAAATCGAGTTCCTGGTCACCGAGCACAACCACGTCATTGTTAAAGTGGATTTGTTCAGCCGTGATTTGAAAATGGTCGCAAGCAAAGCAAATTAAATCAGCCTTGATTTTGTCACAGGCATCTTTAGCGGCCATACCATTTAAATCGGTGCCCGACGAGGCTGCTGTGGGTGAAGTGTTTGGCACTTTATCAGTACGAGTCGATGACACCATGACGCGACTTACACTCACACCAAACGCACTGGCAACAATTTGTTGAATTTTGGTATAGAGCCCCTGCCCCATTTCCGTACCACCGTGATTAATCAGCAAACTTCCGTCGGTGTAAATTTGCAAGAGCGCGCCAGCTTGGTTGAGATGTTTGGCGGTAAATGAAATACCGAATTTTACCGGCGTTAAAGCGATACCTTTTTTAAGCGTGCGATGAGTGCTATTAAATTCGGTGATGGCAATGCGGCGCGCGCGATAACCAGAACTTTTTTCCAAGCGCTCAATTAATACCGGCAACACATGCTGCTCGATTTTTTGGCCGTAAGGTGTTTCGTCGGAACCTTCGCAATAAAGATTAGCTTTACGAATATCGAGCGGATCTTTACCGAGTGCGCGCGCAATATCTTCCAGCAAGGTTTCAATCGCCATCATTCCCTTTGGGCCGCCAAATCCGCGAAAGGCGGTGTTGGATACCGTATGGGTTTTACAGCGTAAGCCGAGAATACGGGCATTATTTAAAAAGTAGGAGTTGTCCGCATGAAACATCGCGCGGTCAACAATACCTTCGGATAAATCCGGCGAAAATCCGCATTTGCCAGCGAGCAACATATCCACGCCAAGTAATTTTCCATTCGCATCGAAACCGGCTTTCCAGCGATTTAAAAAATCATGGCGTTTGCCGGTTTGGATCATGTCATCGCGGCGCGGCATGCGGTAGCGCACCGGGCGGCGATTGCGCTGCGCGAATAATGCGGCGATACACGCAAGCGGAGCGGCCTGACTTTCTTTGCCACCAAAACCGCCGCCCATACGGCGCACTTCTGCAATCACTAAATGCAGAGGAATTGCTAAGACTTCAGCGACTAATTTTTGAATTTCAGTAGGGTGTTGTGACGAACTGATAACATGAATGCCACCGTCTTCAGTCAAACGCGCTTCGCTGATCTGACCTTCCAGATAAAAATGTTCCTGACCGCGCACATAAATTTCACCCGATAATTGATGCGGCGCCGATTCAATATTCGCGTCCGGTTCGCCTAGGAGCAATTGATGTTGCGGCAACACAAAACTTTGCGCGGCGAGTGAATCTTCCACCGTTAATTGTGCGGGCAATTCTTCGTAATCAATTTTTGCCAAGAGCGCTGCCCGTTGCGCTGCTGCAAAACTCGTCGCAGCCACCGCAAAAATCGGTTGTCCAATAAATTCCACCAGGTCACCGGCAAGCAAAGGATCACCGGAATACACGGGTGCGACATCCACTTTGCCCGGAATATCACTTTGTACAATCACATCGATAACACCGGGCGCAGATTTAACGGCTGACAAATCCAACGCACGAATACGCGCATGGGGTTTGCTCGACTGGCCAGTAGCGACAAACAAAGTGCCGGGCAGCAGCGGCAGATCATCCACATATTCTGCGGTACCGCGCACATGCTTGTGGGCAGATTCATGGGCGATGGAATGGCCAACACCACCGATAGCAGTGCCTTTGTTAACCGCAGGCGATAATTCCGAATTAACAACAATTCTACGCATGGTTAAACAGCCTCTCTTCAATTACCTTGCCTGAGGCTTCGGCGGCAAATTCATAACAGGCTTTTTTGAGCAGATTGCAGGCCATGACCATGCGGTAAGCGGCGCTGGCGCGCACATCGCTCAGTGGCGAAAATTCGCTACGCAACAAATCACAGGCCTGCGCAAGAATGTCTTCATCGACATCACCAGTGACATACCAATTGGCGTTACTTAAAAATTGTTCAGTCGCGCCGGCACGTTTGGGAATTGCCGCCATGCCGCCGAACGCGATCTTAAATTCGTTGGTCGCTTTTCCACTCCAGCAAAATGCACCCATCACCGCCGAGATATCATCTTCATAGCGCTTGGTGATTTTGAATAATTTCAGTGGCCGCGCCAGTTGCGCGCGCGCAATGCGAATACGCGCGAGATATTCATCGGCGCCGAGCGTGGTTTTTTTGTAGTCGCGATAAAAATGCGTGAGCAATTCTCGCCGTGAATCGCCCTTGCTATTCAGGATTTCCAATTCTGCATCCATCACCAATAGATAAGGCGGAGCATCGGCAATCGGCGAGGCGTTACAAATATTTCCGCCAAGCGTTCCGCGATTGCGAATTTGGCGTGAACCCAAACGCGCGAGCAGCGCGACAAATTCGGGGGAGATTTTATGCAGCGCTTTTTCGATTGCGCTATAACTCGCCGCTGCACCTAAAACAATCTCGTCATTTGCGATATGAATTGTGCTGAGGCTTTCAATGCGATTGAGATCAATGAGTTGCGCAAGCGTTTTGTATTGTTGGGTGACTTCCAACATTAAATCTGTTCCGCCAGCAACCAGACGCGCCTCGGGATACTCTCCAAGCAATCGCTGTAATGCCGCTTCGGTATCTGGCTGCCGGTAATTGCTGACGCCATCGGACAAGTTTCTGTGACCGCTACTCGCAAGCTCAGCGGCTGTGCCCGTTAAAGGTGCATCGGGCACCCAATTTTGCACAAAACTGGCCACACAGGCAGGTTTTTTAAGAGAAGACAAACCGGCGTCGATAATCGGGCGATAACCCGTACAGCGACACAAATTGCCCGAGATTGCATCAATCACCGCTGCGCGCTGGACGGCGATATCAGCATCAGCCAATTCAGTACCACCCGCCAATTGCAATCCCGCGAGCGACACCACAAAACCGGGCGTACAAAATCCGCATTGGGAACCATTGCATTCCACCATCGCCGCCTGCACCGGATGCAGTGTCTCCGCCCCTGCTGAGAGCCCTTCAACGGTCACAATATGGCAATCCCGCAGGCTGCCGAGCGGGCAAATACAGGCGTTAACGGTGCTGTAAACCAGCGTATCCGCGCTCCGGCGGCCCACCAGCACAGTGCAAGCGCCGCAATCACCCGAGGCGCAGCCCTCTTTGGTGCCCATCAAATTTTGCTGGCTGCGTAGATACTGCAAGAGCGTCGTGTCCGCCGCCGCCTCCGCTACTTCAACTGAAACATTGTTTACCGCCAACCGCACAGATTTTTCTCCACTCTAGCGCCCCGTGATTCAGGGCACACCACCGTTAATTGGTTATAGCCGATTTCAGCTATACCGTTTGCTCTTCGTCATCTCTTCGTCACCCGAAGCAAAAGTCTGGCCAAATAGACAATTTTTTATGAGTTTTTTGCCGGAGCAGGCATTTAACAGTTACTGGCATGCAATTTGCTCAAATCTGACTATCTTTTTGTCCAGATAGTCAGGTTTATAAGCGAGCGGGTTTATGTCTGAAAATAAGGCGATGCGCCTTGAGTTGCTTTCCCTTACCAAAACCTATCCAGGCTGCATCGCGAATGACGCGGTGAGCCTGCAGGTCGCAGCAGGGGAAATCCATGCGCTTCTGGGAGAAAATGGCGCAGGTAAAAGTACGCTAATGAAAATGATCTACGGTGTCGTCAAACCCGATGCAGGGCAAATGACCTGGAATGATCGCGAGGTCAACATCACCGGCCCGGCCCATGCACGCCAACTGGGTATGGGCATGGTGTTTCAACATTTCTCGCTATTTGAAACACTGACCGTGACCGAAAATATCGCACTCTATTTAACGCCTGCGGAATACGGCACGCTCGATTTACTGCGTGCACGCATTATCGCCGTGGGCGATGAATATGGCCTCGCGATAAATCCTGATCGCCTCGTCCACAGCCTCTCAGTCGGCGAACAGCAGCGTGTGGAAATTATTCGCTGCCTGTTGCAAGACATCCAACTCTTAATTCTCGATGAACCTACCGCAGTACTCACTCCACCCGAAGTGGCACAGCTAATCGAGGTATTGAAAAAACTCGCGCGCAAAGGGTGCAGCATTTTATTTATCTCGCACAAATTGCACGAAGTGAATGCACTCTGCGATAAGGCCACTATTTTGCGCGGCGGCAAGGTAACCGGCACCTGCATCCCGCGCGAGACCAGCCCCGCCGAAATGGCGCGCCTGATGCTCGGCGGTGAATTGGAATTACAAGACACCATGCCCGCAGGCAATGCCGGTGAATGCCTACTCGCACTTAATCATATAGATGTAAAACCGCGCGATGCTTTCGCAATTCACCTGCAAGATATTCAATTGCAATTACACGCGGGCGAAATTCTCGGCCTCGCGGGTGTAGCCGGTAACGGGCAAGATGAATTGGTAGATTTAATTAACGGTGAGTTGGGCAGCGATAGCGGCAGCCTGATTTTTCACGGCAAGGATATTGGCAACACCGGTGTGCAGGAGCGGCGCAATATGGGGCTAGGTGTTGTCCCCGCTGACCGAATCGGGCGCGGCGCACTCGGCAATATGAGCTTGACCGAAAATAATTTTCTCACCAGCTACATCAATCAAACCGGAAAATTCGGTTGGCTGAATTGGCCGGCGATTAAAGCGCGCGCTACCGACATCATCGCCACTTACAAAGTCAAAGCAACAGGCGCTGATGCCAGCGCAAAAAGTCTCTCTGGCGGCAACTTGCAAAAATTTATTATTGGCCGCGAAATTCTGCAGAATCCAAACGTGTTGGTGTGTTTTCATCCCACTTGGGGCGTTGATGTAGGTGCTGCAAATTTAATTCATCAAGAGCTGATTAAATTGCGCGATAAGGGCGCAGCAATTTTGGTCATTAGCGAAGACCTCGACGAACTCTATTTATTAGCCGATCGACTCGGCGCATTATGCGGCGGGCGCTTGTCGCCGCTCGCCGCCAAAGCCAATGTACCACTTGCGCAACTCGGCCAATGGATGACCGGTGATTTCGGCAGCCACGCGAGCCAGGAGGTTGCCCATGCGCATTGAAAAACGCCTGCAAGACTCGCAGCTGATGGTGTATTTATCGCCACTACTCGCGCTCTTATTAACACTCATCTCCGGCGCATTATTATTTGCATTACTCGGCCGCCCACCGCTCGGCAGTCTCTACACCTTTTTTATCGCGCCGATTAGCGATCTCTACGGGCTTTCTGAACTCGCGGTAAAAGTCACGCCGCTATTACTCTGCGCGATTGGTTTAACGCTCTGCTTCAAAGCAAAAATTTGGAACATAGGCGCGGAAGGCCAATTTGTGTTTGGTGCGCTTATCGGCGGCGCGGTGACGTTGCAATTGGCAGAGAGCGAAGGGATTTGGGTCTTGCCAGTGATCATCGCCAGCGGTGCTCTCGCCAGTATGGCGTGGGCGGCAATTGCGGCGCTTCTGCTGACACGCTTTAACGCCAATGAAAT
>CAIOHY010000053.1 GCA_903858205.1 uncultured Cellvibrio sp. | reverse complement strand
TCAGAGAATGGCATAAAGACGACATCAAACGCATTTATATATCTTCAGGGTGTCCCGAAAAGGTGTGGATTGAACAATTATCCCGTACAGGATTGGCGCGTGTACGTTGCAAAATTTCCTCAGAGACTGCCAGCCAGACAAAAAGAATTTCTGAAGCTGGTTTTGATTTTACGAAAGGATATGAGACGTGGGAGCATCTAGTAGAAGCACTCTATAAAATTCCCGGAAACCATGTTCGTTTTGGTGCTGCCAGGAAAAAAACGATCAATTCAAATACCCTGGTAAATACACCTGCAACCGTATTTTCAAAAATTGACGTGAGGTCACAGGATGTATTAGCCAATCAATCGCTGGAATATTCTATTGATTCGGCACCATTCAAATCAAGCACACTTAAGAATTGCTCAATAGTGATTGATACCCGAGAGCCTGAAAGTGTATTTAAAAAGTTCTGTGAGGGAAAAATCCAAATCCAATCAGCGGCGTTGGAAATCGGGGACATACTTTTAAAATCTGAAATCACGGGCGATCATGTTGTCATCGAGCGTAAAACCATTACAGACTTTTATGGTGCTATTACCGGTGAACAGCACCGTGTGCATAGTCAGGCAGAGAGGCTGTACCAATATCAACAGGACATGGCAAACAAAGGTGTCAGGGTTTTGGTGATATGGATGGTTGAAGCGGAGCAAAACGGAAACAGATCGCTTTATAACACCTTGCCAAAAACAAATCAGATGGATGGAATGCTTAACTACTTGATCGCTATTCTAGGGCAGCATGTTGTTCAGACATTCAATCTACATCATCTTTGTTATCTGACCATGAAGTTTCTGCAGGGATTTTTTGAACAGGAACTCTACTATCCAGTGCGTACCGCGACGGGCTCCCAAATTGATTTAAAGAAAGAGGCTCGACAACAGTTTAAGCTCGGCGTCATGTATAGTGATTTCAATCATGGAGTATCTATACCTGGAAGGAAAAACCTGTTTCATGTTCTTACTGCATTCCCAAGTATCGATAGCAGGATTGCTAATTCGTTAATTGAGTCGGGTCTTGTTCTTCAAGATATTTTGAAATTAAGTGAGTCTGAATTAATTCAGTTCGAGGGGATTGGAAAGGCTAAGGCAAAAAAAATATTCAGCGATTTTCAAATGTAATTTGATTGGTGTGGTATCAAGGGCATCCACACATCAGATGCCCGTGAGTTAATACAATTAAAATGAGTCAGTTGTAGAAAATGATCCAGAGCTCGATGATGAAATTGAACTACTGGATGAGAATCCACCACCACTACTCCCAAAGGAATAGTCAGATGAACTGGATGAAGGCGGTGGAACATACTCGCTGTGACGTTTTAAGTTGCTCACAAGGTCGCTCGACGCGATTGAACCAATCACGTATCCAGTCAATAAATCCATCACCTTTGATTCACTGGAATACTCATAACGGTCACCACTCAACCGTGAGTCATTATCAACGGTGCGTTTAATATCTTTTGCACGGTTCAATGCAAGTTCACTTTCCTTAAGCTCGGTATTTACGCGATCAAGCTGACCAGTGAGCATTTTGATATCGTCCAACGCACGGTTAATAATTTTTAAGGCGTTATCATCATCTGTCGATGGGGTAGCTGCCGCAAGATCAGCAAGCGCGTAGGTGTCCTTAGGGGTCAGTACTTTGTGAACAAGGGCCTTGGCTTCAAGACTCAGCGAGTCTGTAAAAGCCGCGTGCCGACCGTCTACATCCACACACTTTTGCAATTCACTTTGCGCATAATGTAATTTCGACTCATGGTCCTGAATCAGACTTTTGAGCCTGATAATTTCAGGAGTGTCGTAGGCCGAAACTTCATAGTTCTCATAGGCTTCAAGCGCGTTCTGGTAATTGCTTTCAATATCACCTAACGCCTCATTTGATGCAGCCTTAATACCAAGCAGTATAGAATGGCTTTCCTGGTTCAAATTGAATTGTGTTTTGAGAGCAATGATTTTGTCGAACGATGCGATCAAACCGCCGCGCGCGTATGCCTCGGTACCAAAAGCAGATTTCAACAAGTACTGGAACGTTTTGCATTTTTCATAGGCCGGTAGTTTCTGCGAGACTTCTTCGAGCAGCATCCCATAGGTGGCCTGGCCGGTTTTACGTATGTTCGCTGATAGATCCAGTGCCGATTTTAAATCAGAAAACTGGGTATCTGTTTTCAATTGGTCAGTAACTAAATTGCGTTGCGCCTGTAGAGAACCATTTAATTCAGCAAGCGTTGCTTTGATCGAAACAATTTGTTCCTGCACATTCGAAATCAATACTTTGTTTTCCCGCATTGTATCGGATGATTCTTTAACAAGTTCGATCACATCGCGGCCATACACCGAAGCATTCTGGATGAGTTGGGTGTGGGCAAATTGTTTGAATCCGGATGCCATTTTTTCATTGGCTGATTCAATAGCACGACGCAACGTTCCTGCCTTATCAGCAATCTTTTGGTAATCAGCTTTTTTCTCTTCGACTATACGTCGAGTCAAGTTACGAATATTGGACGCATCCATAATTACCACCCCAAAATATTTTCAAATGTAACGTTTGGTTCGAGCGTGAATTCCAATTTGCCTACCGGCTTTACGCCAAGATAAGGGTCGTCAATTATGCCATTATCAGCTTTATCGCTCTTGAGCTGGTCATAACGTTCTTTGGTAACGCGAATGCCGAAGACATTTGTCATTTTTTCACGACCAGATTCCCGATCCTTTATGTTGAGCATCACCGGCTTGTTGGTTTCATCCAGTGGCTGCACAATGACATACCAGGCTTTACCACCTGTTTCGTCGAAAGTTCTCTCCACACCATTCTTGTACTTATTAAAAGGATTTATCAGCAACTTAATTTCGGTGCGACTTAATTG
>CAIOHY010000052.1 GCA_903858205.1 uncultured Cellvibrio sp. | reverse complement strand
GCCGTTACTCCTAAAGCGCACCAGCTGGTGCGGAGTCAACGGCTTGTGCTTCGCTGGTAGGGGTGATAGCTATCACCCCTCTTTGGGGCTACCTTCGGTGCGCCCCATATACAAATTGTGTCTTTTAAAACGACACTACTTTCTAAAGCCAGCTCGTACTGCACCACTGGCCTGCTCAATTTGACCGTCAAGCTCTCCAGCCTCTACTGCACCTTTGATAATTTCCAGTGCTTTGATGAGCTCTTCGGGACTATTAACCTCAACCGCTGATTTGCCTTTGACAAATTCAATGGTTTTAGCGCCGTATTTGACGTTTAGACAAACCTTGCCATCTTGCGCCACATACCACCAGGGTCGTACTCGCTTATTAATCTCCACGCTCTTGCGATTGCCCTCAAGGTCTTTCACGGTCTTAAATTTTTTGACAGTGAATATGCCACCTTCTTGCTGGGCTTTAGCAAACTGAATCTGCTCCCATACTTTGGTTGCTAGCTTATTGCGCCTGTGTAATACGGGCGGCATCGCAGTGGGTTTTTTGCTATTGGTTAATTTCAAGCTGTTTAATGCACTCATGTTTTCCTCCTATTAGTAAATGAGTACATACACAGTAGTTTCGGTCTTGCATATTGGGCAACCAGTTTTGCCAATCTGCCACAGAACCTAATAAATTTCGCCAGAATTCCCCTTCTTTTATTAGATCTCGCTAAATAAACAGGACAGCAGAGCAATCTGTATGCCATGTACCACTACTGAAATGAGCAGCGATACTCAATGTTTTATCGCCCTAAACCTAGTCAAGCGTGTTCGTAGGGATGGAAATTCTGAAGCAGTAGCAGAGACTTAGATTCACTACCCGCGAGGATGCCGTTGGCCTAGCTAGCCAGCATGAATTAAGTATATGAATAAGCTCAAAGATCGTAAGACCTAGTCTTACAGGATCACGAGAAAGCCCTGCTCACACAGCAACTTTCAAACAAGACAGCGGTAGCCACTTCATGCTGTTGTCTATGTTGCGTTTTATAGCCGCATGTAAAAGGAGACCGCAAAACCGCCCTTGCCCATTTGGGTTATGCCTGAAGTGGTGTAGTCAAGAACTCAGCGAAAGTCTATTTCGAAAGTCTTCTCTATCACTGAGCCTCATGCTTAAGGCTCAGTGTAGGTTGAATCTAGCGAAAATCATTCAAACTAATATCAAAAGAAGAAAAAGTGATGAGCGACAAGCGAAATCACGAGCGAACGTGTTCGCTCTTATATAAATCATAATTATTTGATATATTGCAATTTCTTCACAAATCATCGAGGAACATATGCCCACCTATAAAGTGATCTACAAAGAATTTCATCAATTAACTATATCCAATATTCAATCATTCGATACAGATGATCAAGATGCTTGGGAAAATTTTCGTGATGACGCAATTAATAATTACGGGGTTGATCCTAGCGACTATCCTGAAGAAGCTCCAAGCGATCCGCAAGTCTGGTTTGATTTAATTGCACAACTAAGTACTGATGATTATGAAGATCGGGAAGAAGATTGTTGGACTATGAATAAAGGTGGCTTTGACACGATTTATGAACTTGAAGATGAAGATGGCAACACCATCGATTCACGCGTGTAATAGAAATAATTAGATCGTGGCAAAAATGCCACAAAAAACCTAATAGAAGTGTGCTTCTATTAGGTTTTATAGCTAAGTCATTGAATTTACAGAGGTCTTAAATCTGCCATTTTCGGTTGCCCAAACCGAATCTAAGAAAACATACTGTAGTTGCTTATTTATTACTTTAAGGAGCTACTTTTATGTCACAAGCAAAGATTTTGAATTCTGCAGAGCTGCGTCGCGTTTTGGATTACGTAGCAACTCGTAAACACAGCGCACGTAATCGCGCTATGCTGCTGTTAACCCACTTCGCGGGTATGCGGGTAGCGGAGGTGGCTAGTTTGCGCTTAAACGACGTT
>CAIOHY010000051.1 GCA_903858205.1 uncultured Cellvibrio sp. | reverse complement strand
GTTTTTCAAGTGCTTCCAGAATGCGGCGGTGATCGTTGATTGACGGGTGAACGCCCTCTTTGCGCAGGCGTTCAAGGTAGGCGAGGCTCAATTCTGATTGATTGCGCAATTCCCACAACCAGTTGATCACAGCATAAATGGCGCTGTTTTGACATGCCTCGGCGATGATGCTGTGAAATTTCCAATCGGCTTTTTCAGAGGCATCGGCCTGTTTTTCTTCTTCTTCCATTTCCAGCAGCGTGTCTTTGAGTTGCTGGATTTGTTCATCAGTGATGCGCGCCGCTGCCAGTGCGCAGGCCTCACCTTCGATCATGTAGCGAATTTCCAAAATCTCAAACGGGCCTATGCCTTTATCGCGCCCACCCGCGTCCATGATGTCGGGGCTGTGTCCGGGTTTGGTGACGTAAATTCCTGAGCCGGTTTTGATTTCAATAATGCCTGCCAGCTCCATGGCGATCATCGCTTCGCGGATGGTTGGGCGGCTTACGCCGAGTTTCTCGGCCAATTCTCGCTCGGAGGGAAATCGCTCACCGGGTTTAAGGGTGCCGTCCATAACAAATTGCGTTAGCTGCTCGGCGACTTTGACGTAGAGTCGCTTTGTTCGTATTGCTTGTAGTTCCACTGGATGGTTCTCGCTGTTCGATGTTTATATTTTCTATGTTTGTGTTTTTTGGCGTTTTTATTGTTATTGCGGTGCTGCCTATGCTAATTCAAATTGTGGGTCAGTTTGAGCATCCATGCGTGTTATTTGTGTTAATCCTCATTCGGTAGGGGTTTGTCTTTGGTTTCGGGTAAAAAGGGCAGTGCGAGTAGGCCCAGCAGTAGCACGAGCGACACCCAGATTCCTGCGGTGCGGAAGCCTTCTATATTGCTGCCCAATTGTTGGGTAATTAGCCCAATAGTGATGGGGGCGCTGGCGGCGACCAAGCGACCGAGGTTGTAACAAAAGCTGACCCCCGTGCTGCGCAAGCTCATCGGAAACAGTTCCGGCAGATAAATAGCGTAGAGCGCGAATACCGACAGCTGACCAAAGCCCATAATCGGAATCATCCAGTAGATGTCACTGATTTCGCGCATGGCGATAAATACCAAGAGGGTCGTACTGAACGAGAGTATTAATCCCAAGGCGAAGGCGGGTTTGCGGCCGTAGCGTTGCGCGAACCAGGCGAGAAACATCATGCCGAAAAATCCACCGGCGTTTTGCAGAATCAGCCCTAGCGATGACCAGTAGGCTTTTTCAGCAGCCAGTGCTGACTCGCTCAGTGCTTGGGCGGCGAGGTGCGTCTCTACAATGCTTCTGACGATTTTTGGGTGAAAGTTGCCAATTCCCCAGAGGCCGATAATCCCGGCGCTGCACAGCGCCAGCCCCAACCATGCGTGGCGACGCCAGCGCTTATGCCCCAGCAGTGCGGAATAAGAGCCAAATTTGATTCCATTGCGTTGGCCTTCGGCGCGCGCGTCCAGCCACGTTTGGGGCTCTTTGAGGTAGCGAAAGATAAGCAAGCTAAGTACCGCTGGTGCAGCGCCTACCAAAAACAGTATTTGCCAGGGGGCGAGATTGCCCTGCAGAGCACCCACGGCGGCGGCCATGCCAACCGCCATACCTATCGCACCGGCCGCCATATTGCCCCAGAGTGATAGCCCCTGCAGTAGGCCCAAGGCTGGGCTGCGAGCCTGGTTGGGGAGGGTGTCGGTAATCAGTGCGACGGCCAGCCCAAACACCCCGCCCACGCCTATGCCAGTGACAAGGCGGAAACAGTTGAATTGAAAATAATCAGTTGCGAAGGCCGATAGCCCGGTACAGATCGAGTAGAGCAACACGCTGATGGTGAGCATTTTGGCACGCCCGTAGCGATCGCCGAGTGCACCGAATACCAATCCGCCAATCGCCCAGCCGACCAGAAAAACCGAGGTGGTGTAGGGGGCGTAAACCGTGGCGAGGGCTTTGTCACCCAGCAGGTCTTCCACAGCGGCATCGCGCGCGAGGTTAAACAGCTGTTGATCGACCGAATCAAACAGCCAAGCCATGGAGCAGGTGATGTAAACAAACCAGTGTTGCGGCGTCAGGCTGCGCCACCAGTAGCTTGAACCCGTGTTAGCTGTAGATGAATTACTCATGAGCCTGCTCCCCTGGCTGCTGCGTAAGGATGGGCTTGCAGCAGAGTAATTCGCTGGCTGCGTTGGCGGGTTGGTAGGTGAGTTGCGTATTGGCAGCAACAAAACAGGCGCTACCGGGGGTGAGGAGAATGGTTTCTTCGCCCGCGCAGAGGTTGCCGGTGCCCTCGACCTGAATATACAAGCTGCAGCGATTATCTGCCGCCAGTGCGCCACTGGTGCTCGCACGCAGGCGGAATACTTCAAAGCAGGAGGTATCCTGTGGGCTAATCAGCTGGTCATAGCTCCACCCCGGCGCTGCGATCAGAGGTTTAGGTTCAATGCGATGTTGTTTGATGACCTCATCGCTGGGATAGCTTTGGTAGTCAAAGACATTCAGGCAAAAATCCAGATCGCGCCCCATGTAGCGTGAGTTGGGCGGCAGAACCACACCCTCGCGCTCGAACTCGCAGCGCACCACCAGATCGCTCGGCTCCATGATTTCGATCATCAACACGCCCTCGCCAATTGCGTGCGGCAAACCGCCGGGTACACGCCAGACATCGCCTTTTTTGACCGGAATTTTGTCGAAACAGGCATCCATCGCGCTGATGTCCTGATGCTCCACGATCGCGCGCCAACGCTCCCGCCCCGGAGACCGTTGGAACCCCATGCGGATGTAGCCTTCGCATCCTTCCCTTACGCCCAGCACATAGTAAACCTCCAGTTTTCCATAGGGCGCGTTCATGTGTTCGCGCGCGAATTGGGAGGTCGGATGCACCTGCACGTGAAGCCGCATGGAGGAATCCAGCAGTTTGGCCAGAAAACCCAATTGCTGCCCTAGCTGATCCAGGTGTTGGGCACCCAGATAGAACTCGGGCGCCAGCGCCAGCAGCTCGCGCAGAGTCGTCACCTTGTCGCCGCTGCGAACGAGGGTAAGCCCCTCATTGGCAACGGGTGGTAGGTCGGGGTTAGTTGCCGTGAGGGTCGATGCCAGCCAATTCTCTGGTTGGTCACTATCTTTGGGGGCGGGGTGCCCCGCCAAACGATCCAGTTCGCGCCCCCCGCGATAGTTGCGGCGGACGCGGGTCGGCAAGACGGCTATTAATCGAGGAGGATGAGCGGGCGCTTTGTTCATGTTAAGTATCAGGTATATTTGTGTTATTGGTATTACCACTTTACCATTTGACTGGATTAAGTGATACCGGGTGTTGCTTTTTCTCCCTGAATTTATGAATTCCTGACGAGGTACTTACATGATAAAAAAACTCATTAGCCTGGTGTTGCTGGGCGCTTCCCTCACGGCGGCGGCGAATGATGCCAGCCTGACATTGGAGCCGAGGTCCGAGTGGCCAATTGTTCATCGGCAGGGCGACCAACTGTTTGAAGGTGATAAAACCTTCCGCTTTCTGGGGCTCTGCTCCTCAACGCTCAATACGACCAAGGAGCAGATTCTTCCGGATTGGTCGAACCGCTGGCCCGATGAGTTCGAAATCCGCAGTATTTTAGACGGCCTGTCGCGCGTGGGTGCCAGAGCGACCCGGGTTGGTATTGGTTTGACGATCGCGAGCCCGCTCGACCCCAAAGCGCACAATCACATCCAGGCGCGGCGCACCTACAACGAAGACGCGTTCCGGGCGATGGACAGGGCGATTGCCTTGGCGCACGAATACGATGTGCGGATCATTTTTCCGCTGATTGCCTCCCAATCCTTTACCAACACCCGGGGTGTTGATGAATTTGCGGCGCTCTCGGGCAAGCCCATGGGCAGTTTTTGGACCGATGCTGAGGTAAAGGCCGATTTCAAACACCTGATTCACTACCTTCTGAACCGCCGCAATACGGTGAACGGACTGCTCTATAAAGATGATCCGGCGATTCTGGCCTGGCAGCTAGGCAACGAGTTTGCCAGTTACTATGGTGATCGCAAGTTGGATCCTGCCGTTTATCGCCCACAGATTTTGGCCTGGTCAGCGGAAATGGCTGCTTATATCAAATCTCTTGATAGCCAACATTTGGTGATGGAAGCCGGTGGCGCCGATCCGCAGGCACTTCTGGCTGACCCGAATATCGACATCATGAGCACACATTTGTACGAATATTGGAACAAGCTGGCGGGTCAGCCCTACGATCTGGCGCCCATCGCACGCCATGAGCAGTCGCTCTACAAGGGGAAAAAGCCGCTGATTGTGGATGAGTTTGGTCTGGCCTCGCACGACAACATCGAGCAGCTAATGGAGACCATTCGTGCTGAAGGTATTACCGGTGGCCTGCTGTGGGGGATTCGCGGGCATCGTCGCCATGGTGGCTGGTATTACCATAATGAGGGCGGTACGCCAGTAAACTCCTATCATGTACCGGGTTTTGCTGCAGGTTACGCCTATGAAGAAACTCGCACGCTGGATCTGTTGCGCGCGCAGGCCTATGCCATACGCGGGGAGCCGGTGCCAAGCGTTAAAAAGCCCACGGGTGTGCCGGTTTTGTTCGCGCACAACAATGGCTTTATCTGGCGCGGCACTATGGGCGCTACCCACTACGATATGCAGCGCCGCGAAAAGGGGAAATCATGGCAGCTGGTAGCCACAGGCTTACAGGATTCGGTCATTGCGGATGTGAAAAGCCATGAGGCAGCGGGCATTAGCGAGCCGAGTGTATTGTGGTATGACGAGTATCGTCAGTCGGGCAAGGTGTACGAGTATCGCGTGAGAGGGATTAACACTGCAGGTACTACGCCTTGGTCGGCCAGTCTGCAATCGCCTGCGGCGGGGATACGTTAAGTCGATGGGTGATGGGTACGTTAAGTCGATGGGTACGTTAAGTCGAGGGTTACGTTAAGTCGAGCGGTAAGCAAAAAGGCGGTGGCCGAAGCCACCGCAAACGAGTGAGAACATCACTACCACGGAAAGGGTACATGCCGGTGTTGCCACCGGTATTTAAGGCTTAGAACTTGGCGTTGATACCCAGCGTTATGCGACGCTCGAACGCGGCATAGTTGGACCGGAAGTCTTCCCAGTGAATGTATTTCACACTGCTTTCTTCGGTCAGGTTCTGCACGTTGAGGCTCGCGTCCCAGTTATCGCTGATGTGATAAGTTGAGCTCAAATCCACATACAAGGTTTCAGCTTCCCATCGATCCAGCCCGCTAATCAAACCAGCGTTGGCTTCGGCGTCGGTCGCGTTCAAGCTAAAACGGCCGGTTTCCTGACCGTCGTAACGCTTGTCCAGATAGTTAAACGCAGCGCGGAATTCGAACACATCATCGTTGTACCAGAGCACCAGGTTGGATTGGTTTTTCGCCGTATTGTTGAAAGGCACTTCACCGCCGGTCGCGATGAAGCGTTTACCTTCTTTCAGGTTCGGCGAATAGGTGTAGTTGAAGGTGATGCCGGTATGGGAGAGCAAGCCCGGCAACTCATCAAAGCTTTGCTGATACGCAAATTCCACACCCTTGATGGTGGCATTCTTACCATTCACCAAATTGCTGACACGTGCACCATCACGGGCGACACCGTCGCCATCGGGGATCGTAGGGTCCAAGCGGGTTACGCTATCCACAAAACCGCCAATATCCATGTAGAACCAGGTGAGCGAGAGTGCCGTAGAGTCGGCTGGATACCATTCGCCCGCCAGGTTGTAGACTTCCGCGCTCCAGGGTTTCAGGTTGGGGTTACCGCCCATGCTGATACTGTTGATGCGCTGGAAGCTCTCGCCGGTGCGCTGGCTGTTGAAGCTACTGCTTGGGCCGTTACCAAAGGTGCCTAGCTCTTGCAGCGAGGTGCGCTTGTCGGCTGAGCCGCGGATTTTGTACTCATCGCCAATGTTCAAAATCAGGTTGATGCTTGGCAGCGTCCAGTCGTGTTCCACCTGCTCCGTGGTTTTGCCCTGACTAACCAGTGATGTCCAGTTGATATCGGTGGTGGCGAGAATATTCGGCTCGGTCAGACGTGAGTCAGTGATATTGCGCGTGACTTCAATTGTCTCTTTGACATGCCTTAAGCCCAGATTACCGGACAGGGATAGACCATCACTCAAACCGTATTCGAAGTTGGTATTCAGATAGACCGAATCACGGTCATCGACCACGCGGTAGGAAAACTGTGGCTGTGAATAACGGTACTGCTGCCCGTAAAGGAAGGTCATAAAGTCCACGTTATCCTTGATGCGCGAGGTATCAATAACGGGAATTTTGGCGTTAAAGCCACTAATTGCGGCGCCCAAATCGGTCAAATGGGTGATGTAAGGCTGCAGGCTGGCATCGTCCATCGCAGGAACTTTGTAGACGTCAAAGTTCATCGGGTAGGTCTTGCCGTCGGTCCAGACCGCGCGATAGGTCTTCGGAATAGAGCCAACGGGGCCGTCATTGAAGCGACGTTGGAAGGTGGTGGGCTCGTGGAATTTCCACAGCATATCGTATTGAGTGCCATTGGGCGCCACGGCATCAATACCGGAATCAGAGAAGTAATGGTAGTTCTCGTTTTCCGCCTCGCGCGACGAGACTCTTACGCCAAAGTCCACGGAGGTGATCGGGTTGTCTTCGAACTTGTAATCGCCGTCGGCGCGCAGAACGGTCAAATCGGCCTCACGTTGGCCGCCTTCCACCCAGCCAGAGTTGATATACCAGGCGCTTTTTTGGCTCATGGCATCAACAAATGCCGGGTCGAAATGCCAGTTTACCGAGTCGTCTTTAGACTCGAAGGTGACGGGATAACGGGTGCTGATAAATCCGGGGTTGACGACTTCTACGGTATTGAACGGATCAATGCGGCGGCCACCGTTAAGAATATTGCGGCTCTCGGCGCGGTTGGCGAGTGTCAGGGTGGTGCCATCTTGCTCCGCGCTTGATGCTACTGCGCGCAGTTTTCCAGTAAATGCGCCGCCGTTGTCATAGCTCAGCTCAATGGAGTTGTTCAGTGCTTCGCGCTCCGAGATGCTGGAAAAATTACCGGTTCTTAAGCCGCCATCCAGCAGACCCTTCCAGCCAGTCGCGTAGAAGGCGGGCGCGTTCTTGCCGTATTTGCGGCCGATGTCTCCGGTCGGTTGCAAACCAAGCAACGCGGGGCCATTGCTGCGGTCAAGGTTGCCGGCCGAAAGCCCTTCACCCAATTGCATATAGTTCCCGTAGGAGCGCTCATCCATCTGGTTGTAGAAGGAGTCGATGTTGAGTTCGAGGGCATCATTGATTTGCAGATTGAGGTTGTAAGTCACACCGATGCGTTCACGTTCGCGGTTTTGCTTGTAGCCTTCGGTCGCGTTGGTGCCTTCGTGCATCCAGACAGCGGTGTCGGTCTGATCGCCATCGCCGTTGTAATCGCACGCACAGAATTGTGCTTCGGTCGCTATGTCTTTACCGGCGGTGGTATTGGCGGTTTGGTCCGCGTAAGAGAACCCCAGATAGCTGCCTAGATTGTCATTGAACTTGTAGCCCAACATGCCGTTGATTTCAGGGTCGTTCTCATCGGTGATACTGCCATTGGCCAGCTGCGCGCGTACCACGGTGGTCAGGCCTTCTTCCAGGCTGAGCGAGCGGCGGGTTAGCAAATCTACCGCACCACCGATGCCGCCTTCCAAATTGGTTGCGCTCATGGATTTGTACACGTTGCTGCCGCTGATAAGCGCAGCAGGTATGGATTTGTAGTCAGCTTTACTGTCCAGAATGTTGTCGGGCGTGAGGAATAACTCGCCGTTTAATGTGGTCAGCACTTCCTGGGTGCCGCGAATACTGACCAGACTGCCTTGTCCCGCCGAGCGCTGGATCTGTACACCGGTCACGCGCTGAAGGGAATCGGAGATGGTGCTGTCGGGCAATTTGCCTATGTCTTCAGCCGAGATGGAATCAACTACTTCGCGGCTTTGGCGTTTGATATCAATGGCGCGTTCTTGTGCGGCGCGCACGCCAGTGACGACGATTTCTTCAAGGTTATCGGTGCTCTCTTGGGCTTGGATTGGCTGCACCACGCTGGCGCCGGCAATCAGTAACGCTAATAGCTTTCGATGAAACATGGGGTTGTTTTGCATAGTGTGCTCCTGCTCGTATAGCTGAGTGTTTATTGTTGTTGGCGCCTGAGGAGTAACACCGGGTCTTGGCGATTGGCCATAGCCACAGCGCTCCTCGTATTGCCTGATGTCAGGGAAATAACTCGAACTAGTTACACAGGTGATGCGCAGCCAATCCGCCCAGTTGTTAGCGCGGGAGCCGGAGCCCTTATGCGCAACAGCGAAGACCGATTAGCTGGCGACAACTGGTAATACCAATTTACCACTTAAATTGGAAAAGTGGTATTACCAATTTTAAAGAGAAGGCAAGAGCGCGTGGCCTTGCCCCATTCGGGAGAGGGCGTTAACGGGGGAGGCTTTCCAGAGCGTGAATGACGCCCCGCAGCTCGGCGAGACCTTTCAATCGGCCGAGATAGGAATAGCCGGGTTTCACAGTCGGGTCTCCTACTTCATCGCCAATCGAGTGGCCATGATCTGGTCGCATGGGGATGCTGAATCCGCTATCGCCCTGACTGCAGCGACGGCGCTCTTCGCACAGCAGCGCGTTGATCAGCCCGACCATGTCGTTATCACCATTAAGGTGTTCCGACTCGAAAAAAGAGCCATCCTGTTCGCGTTTAACGTTGCGTAAATGGACGAAATAAATTCGCTCACCAAACTCTTGCACCATAGCAACAAGGTCGTTGTCGCCGCGTGCACCGTAGGAGCCAGCACAGAGGGTCAGACCGTTGGCTGGGCTTGGCACAGCGGTAAGAATTGCGCGGGCATCAGCGGCGGTAGACACCACGCGCGGCAGACCAAAGAGTGAGAATGGCGGATCGTCAGGGTGGATGCATAAACGCATACCGTAAGATTGCGCGACGGGGACGACCTCACGTAAAAAGG
>CAIOHY010000050.1 GCA_903858205.1 uncultured Cellvibrio sp. | reverse complement strand
TCAAGTGCTCGATACAGAATCCACCAAACGCCAAAAAACACTGGATGAAGACCTTGCCCGCTTCCCCTACATCAACGGACAACTCTTTGCCGATACCATCCGCATCCCCAGTTTCACGGCAGCGATGCGCGAAGCGTTATTAACAGCCTGTCGTTTCGATTGGACGCGTATTTCCCCGGCACTGTTCGGCTCATTGTTTCAGGCGGTGATGTTGCCGGAAGAACAGCGCAAGGGTGGGGCGCATTATACCAGTGAGAAAAACATTCTTAAAACCATCCATCCCCTGTTTTTAGATGCGCTGGAAGCCGAGTTTGAAAAAATCAAAGCTAACCGCTCCATTAACAAGCGCAAATTAGAACTCGAAGGCTTTCATACCAAGCTGAGTACCCTCACGTTTTTTGACCCCGCGTGCGGTTGCGGCAACTTTCTGATTCTGGCGTATCGTGAACTGCGCTTGTTGGAAATCAAAGTGCTGGAAACAATTTACGCTGATGATTTAAGTAAATTCAAGGGCGGGGCGCGGGAATTCAAGATAGATACATTTTGTAAAATAGACGTTGATCAATTTTACGGCATTGAGATTGAGGAATTCCCCGCCCGCATTGCCGAGGCCGCCATGTGGCTGGTTGACCACCAGATGAACATGAAATTATCGGAAACATTCGGCCAGGCCTTTGCACGGTTGCCCCTCAAAAAATCCGCGCATATCAGACATGCGAATGCTTTGGATATAGACTGGCGCGAGGTGATTGCACCTGAAAAGCTGAGTTACATGTTGGGCAATCCGCCGTTTAGAGGCAAGTCTGACCAAACAGCCGAACAAAAAAAAGATATGGCCTTAGTTTTTCAAGGCCTGAAAGGCGCGGGCGTATTGGATTATGTAGCCGCGTGGTTTAAAAAGGCGGCAGAGTATATTCAAGGCACACATATTGTGGTGGCCTTTGTTTCTACTAACTCCATCACCCAAGGCCAACAAGTGGCGGTGCTGTGGCAACCACTCCTCGCGCAGTATGGCATTCACCTGCACTTTGCCCACCGCACCTTTAAATGGACGATTGACGAGAAAAAAGCGGAAGGGATGCACATTGCTAATGTGCATGTGGTTGTTATTGGCTTTGCAGCAGTGAACACGGCAAACAAGCAGTTGTTTGAATATGAGACCATAACAGCGGAACCGCTCGCAATAGCGGCAAAGAATATCAATCCGTATTTAGTGGATGCAGCCGATACGGTGATTGGCGAACGGAGCAAGCCGCTTTGTAGCGTTCCTGAAATGCTGTTTGGCAATAAGCCCGTGGATGACGGCAATTTCTTTTTTACAGACGAACAAAAAAATGAATTCCTGCGACATGAACCACAAGCTATAGGCCTTATACGCCCTGTTTTATCGACAAACGAATTTTTATACGGCGAAAAGCGTTGGTGTTTATGGTTAAAAGATGCCGACCCTGCATTACTTGGAAAATGCCCGTTGGTGTTAGAACGCATTGAGCGTGTTAAAACATTTCGGCAGGCAAGCACCAAAAAGCCAACACAAAAATCCGCCGCGTTTGCACAGCTTTTTTCAGAGATTCGTCAGCCCAGCGGAAACTTCTTATTATTTCCTCTAACCAGCTCAGAAAATCGTTGTTACATCCCATTAGGCTTTTTTGAT
>CAIOHY010000049.1 GCA_903858205.1 uncultured Cellvibrio sp. | reverse complement strand
GATACCAGCCAGTGGTATCTGATTGCGGATGCCAACGGCATCAACCTATCGCCGGATGCACAACTGACCGATCACGTCGGCCAAACCCTGCGCCTGCCGAACGTGGCGCGCAGCGAGCAGAACAACGCCACGACGTTTAAACCGTATAACCCGCAAGAAATTATCGGGGACACCACCCCAAGCCCCACCCCACCACCACCGCCGTCGCAAAGCTGTAATGGATTGGCGATGATCGCGATTATTGTTGTGGCGGTTGTTGTGACGGTGTTTACGGCCGGGGCGGCCTTGGCTGCGATGGGCACGGCCGGCGCTCAAGCCGCAAGTGCAGCGGCATTGGCCGCAAGCACAACGGCCGGCACAGTGGGGGCGACCATGGCGGCCGGTGCAGCGGCATTGACCGGTGCTGCCGGCGGTATGATTGGTATGGCTGCAGCCGCAGTTGGCGGCTTTGTGGGAAGCCTTGCCTCACAAGCTGTGGGCGTGGCTACGGGCATGCAGGATAAAATCAGCTTGCGCAGTGCATTTGCCGGAGCGCTAACTTCGGCAGCGGGTGCTGGCATTGGTTCGATGGTTAATGGAGGGGCAACAGTCGGCCAGCTGGTTGAGAAAAGCGCTTACGGGAAAATTGCCGCCTCAGCGGCACTGAATTATGGCGCTAACTACGCGGCAAATAAAATTGTCGGCATAGATGCCCATTTCAGTTGGAAAAACATGGCTGTTTCAGTTGTGGGTGCCACCGCGTCATCAGGCCTGACTGGCGCAATGGGCACAACGCAAGACAACTTTATCAACAACCTGGTTAATAATTTTGTTGGTGGAGCTGTTCAGTCAACCGTGAGTCGATTGATGGGAGTTGGCGGCAAACAAAACTGGGGTCAAATAGCAGCCGATGCCTTTGGGAATGCAGTGGGCAATGGAATTGTTGAGGCATCCATGGGTGGTGGATGGGGTGCCTTCGGTCAGCACATGGACGCTGATGGCAAGATGGTGGATAACATGAGTCGTCGTCAATTGGCTGTGGCTGGGGCTATGAAGGCACAGGCGGATAATAAGGAAGCGAAAAAGGCTGCTGGAAAAGGTGGAGGGCTTAATGATCTCGCTACCCACGAAGCTTCTCATGAGAACACAGAGCAGTTGCTTAACAACAAGAGCAGCAGTGCGGATGCGAATGAGTTGTTGAATAGTGGCGGAAAAGATGCTGCTGAAAAAGCCTTGGATGCAAAAAACCTGTTGGAGCAACAAAGTAAATCCAGTGAGACGCCTGTGGCTGCTGGTGATGAAAATAAAGATGCTCTTTCTAGTATTCTTTCAAATGAAGATTACAAAGCTAGAAAAATTAAGGGTGACGCTATGAATCGATGGCGTAGCGATGTCAATGGCGAAAATAAAGGACAAACAAAAACCAAACCTACTAACTATGATCCAATTAAAAGCTATAAAGGTGCAAAAGCTGAAAATGAATTTGGTGCAGAGCTTAAACTATATGGAAAAGCTGAAACTACGTCATTTAACCTTTACGGAGATGGAGAGCTTTTAACTCTTAGTTCTTCATATGATTTGAACGTAGGTTTAGAACTTAAAGCAGACAGTTTTGCTTTAAAGTTGAATGCGCTAACTACCACAGAGCTTCAATATGCAAAACAAGAATATGATTTATTTGGAGCAGGAAAGTTAACTGCCCAAGTTAGGTCAGTTCTTGATTTTGGTGGCACAGGAGCTGTGACATTTCAAGATGGAAAATATGGAGCTAGTGCAACCATCAAATCAGAGGCTATTGCGCTTCAGGCAAGAGTAGAGCTTAAAACAAATAAACTTTCTTTTTTAAATGATTTGGTTACTGTAGAGTCCTCCACTGAGCTTGCATTAAATGCTGGTGCAATTGGTGGTTCTTTTAGTGGGAACGCATCTTATGACAAAGGAAAGGTTCAGCTTGGTTGGGCTGCGAGTGCTAATCTACTATTTGGGGCTAAAGTGGCGCCTTCAGTAAAAATAGATGCAACAGAGCTAGTTAAAGTGATTCAAAAAGATCCCACAATTTTAATTAAGCAATTGCCGAAAGATGGAACAATTATCAAGCAGCCTATTAAAGATTTTACTAATTGGGTTGCTGATAAAACTAAAAAATGGTAAGCAAAATGTATATTAAAGAAAACTGGAAGTTAAAATTTTTCATTGCACTATTAGTTGGAGGAGCACCAATGTCCCATGCATCATCTCTTGATGAAGATTGTGAAAAGAAATGGATTTATTCTTCGGTTCAATTTATTAATCAAGAGAATAACGATTATGCGGGCTTGCTTCGTCAATGGGAAAGTTTGAAAACAGAATGTGAGGGAAGCGTTTCTTATGAAGCAAGAAAAGCATTTTTATATGCTTTTCTTGATCAGCCAGAGAAGGCGAAAAAAACCATTAACAAAATTGAGAAAAAAACAAAAGATAACTATTTGGTGGATCTGATAAAAATACAAATAGAATCAAAAGAGTATCTTTTTAACGATCATTTGGGTAACGAAAAACTTAAAAATATAGAAAATAAATACTCTGAATATGTAAAAAAGTACGCTGATAAAAGCGAGGGATATGCTCAACTTGGCGGTATCCAATTACTTATTGGAAAAAACGCGGAGGCATTAATAAACCTAAATAGAGCTGAAAAATTAATAAAAGATGATCAATTTCAATCTGGACTATATCGAAATTTATCAATAGCCTATTTTGAAAACAAAAAATATCAAGAAGCGTATGATGCTGCAAGTAAGGCTGTTGATTTACAAAAAAGCATAACCAGTGATAAATATTTTATGTATTCCCTTGCAAAGACAGAGGCAAATCTAGGTATGTTTGAAGACGCCCAAAATGCCTT
>CAIOHY010000048.1 GCA_903858205.1 uncultured Cellvibrio sp. | reverse complement strand
TGTTTAGCTTCCCGGCCAAGGCGCCAGCAACCGAAATCATCGAGTCTCTGGGTGTCGCCATCCACGGACAGAGCTCTGCTTCCCAGGCCACCAACAGTGACCTCGCGGCCGATTATCCTCTTTCACTTGACGTTGTTGTACTGACTAAAAAAATGAGCGAACACAATAAAAGATTTTTAGTCAGCATAGGTTACTCAGTAGCTATAAATAAATAAGTCGGATTAATATAATTGTTGTTAGTTTTATTTCAATTCTGAACCCTCAACGCAAATGATTCTCCGCTACAAATAAGCTTCATACGACATGCCGGCCTCAGTTGTTCGATAGAGCACATACCCTTGCTTGCCGAACTGATGGAATTGGAGCAATATCGGTGAAGCTGACGATCCTCTGGGTTCATCCCTGTCTTTGAGGGTATTCTTCATTTAGTAACTTTGTGAAAGAATATAACCATGAAATTACAAATTGCAGAAGAGTACGTCCATATCCCGGATCTGGATTGGATACCGTTCCCCGAAGCGTTTTCCAATGGCGGTATCCGCTGGAAATTGCTGCACGTGCAACCCGGGCACGGCGCTTGGACAGCTATTTTCGATTGCCCCAAAGGCTCATCATTTGCGCCGCATATCCATGCCGGCCCGGGTGAATACCTGCTTACCAAGGGACGCATGGATGTGCGCGGAGGCAAGGACAACGGCGGCGACACAGCGGTCGCTCCGGGATACGGTTTTGAATCCTCAGGGGCACGCCATGACCAGACCTATTTTCCTGAAGACAGCGAGTTCTATATGACGTTTCTCGGTCCGCTGACATTTATTCAGCTTGACGGATCTCCAATTGCGGTTGTCGGCTGGGAGCAGGCCCAGGGTGCCTGGCTGGCATCGCCAAGTTAATTAGCGCAGACGTAAAAATGGTACTAAATTGAAAGTAGTTCAAAACCTAACCATTCATAAAATTCAGACCATGGAAATAAAATGCGATACCTCTTTATTGCTTTATCAAGTTTTATGATCAGCGTATCTTTTCCATCGTTTGCTCAACAAAAAGATCAGCGTGGAGGAAATTGTGAGCAAACTAAAAGTCAGCACGAATATTTTTGTACTAAAAAAGGTGACCCAGCTAAAGACGACATAATGACCACAGCAAATATTGCCTGTAACAATGCAAAGCGAAATATGGCAGCTGCATGCGACGGCGTCAGTGAAAAGGATGCTGCTTATACCTTCGAAAAAGATGGAAAACCAAACTGAGAGAAGACCGATTTAGTGGACGGCTAAGTCATCTGGGCTATGCAACGGATTGTTGTCATAAAACTGGTCAGCGAAATCAGCGGGTACTTGATTGTCGATGGTGAAGTATCAAGTTTACGAGGCAGCTTTGAAACTTCTTGCCCAAAAAACGAAAAATAAGTCAACAATTATTATGAAAGCTTGCGAATCAAAGCGATGGCACATAACCTTTCGGCTTTCTCCCCCTAGTCCGGGGTGCATCAGTCATTCCCAGTACATACATTGCGTCTTCCAGCCCGGCTAGCACCCGCACACCGCGCACCTTATTTGTCATCGC
>CAIOHY010000047.1 GCA_903858205.1 uncultured Cellvibrio sp. | reverse complement strand
GCTGACCGCAGGCCATCAAGGCCTGGGATGCACGTTGCGAGAATCCACACTGAGGCGCACTCGGTGAGCCTTTCATGTAAAGAATGACGGCATTCTCGCTAATTTGTTGTTTGATCGTATCTAACACGTCCATCTTATCTACCTCGATATTCAGTAAGGGCTGTTCAAAAGGAAGCTTTTTATGGGGTCAATCGGGATAATCACAACCGATAAAAGCAGGATATATCCGAGTATTTTGCTCAGGTATTCCCATTTTACCCCAGGCGGCGGCTTCAGGCCAATCTCATGCGATTGCCAAATTCCGGTTTTTGCATATTCTGTCATTAGCGATTCCATATTCCATCCATTGAAAAAGGGCTGTCCAGGGCTGTGAAGTTCAATCTGCGCATTCAAGTATTTTTAGTTTTTGCCTGCTTTGCCGTGTTGCTAACCGGCGGATTATTTTTGTATTCACGTTTGAGTTTTGAGCGCGGATTTAATCACTACATGGAGCAAAAAGAGGCATCGCGCAACGCACGTCTGATCATGGCACTCGAACAGCACTTTACCTACAACGGCAACTGGGATGCATTTAGAATCAACCCACATTATTGGGAATTATACGTATGGCAATACAGTGCCAACATGCGCCAGCGCGGTGAGCGCCCTATTCCCTTCCCGTTTCCACCGGAATTGGACACACGCATCAATGGCGGTGATGAAAACAGTAATGAGCGCAGCGCATTTCTAATCCGCAAAAACACCCAGGATGGGCGCCGCGATGATAGGCAGGAGCCTACACAACCGGATGATTTTCTACGTCATCAACCTTATAAACGTTTTATTCTGCTGGATCGAAAAGAAAAAATAATCAGCGGCAAAAAATGGCGCAACGAGACTTATTTTTTCAGCGACTTGTATATCAATATCGATGGCAACAAACAGTTAGTCGGCTATCTCGGCACACCAATGAACCCTGCATTACGCGATCTACGTGATAACGAATTTGCCAAACGCCAACAAAATCACTTTTTATTAATGGCGATGGTTGCACTCTCGATCGCATTGGTTTGTGCAATCCCTCTCTCCTATTTACTTACGCAACGCGTAAAAAAACTGGCCATCCATGTACAGCAACTAAGCAAAGGGGAATATCACCAACGCCTTTCGATCAAAGGGCAGGACGAAATTTCAACCCTCGCCGAAAACCTCAACCATCTGGCGCACACGCTCAACCAAACTGCGCAAGCGCGCAAACGTTGGGTTGCCGATATTTCCCATGAATTGCGCACCCCCATTGCGGTACTCAAAGCAGATCTTGAAGCACTGGAGGATGGCATCAGAAAATTTGATGCGAAAGCGGTTAGCCGGCTGCAGAAACACGCAGCGCGATTAACCAGTTTAGTAAATGATTTATACCAGCTGTCGCTTACCGACATAGGCGCCATGAGTTATCGCAAACACACATGCGATATCGCGGAAATCATCGAGGAATTAAGGGCTTCCCTGCAAGACAAACTCAGCCAACACCAACTCGAATTGCAACTCAAAATTCCGGCGCAACCGGTAATCGCATTTGCTGACCCGGAACGATTACATCAACTTTTTTTGAATTTGTTTAACAATAGTATTAATTACACTGAAGCCCCTGGGAACATTCGCGTTTTCTTAACGGCAGACGCACATCAAGCCATTTTTACAATTGAAGATTCAGCACCGGGAGTTGACCCAGCGTTGCATGAAAAACTGTTTGAACGTTTGTACCGCGCCGAATCTTCACGCAGCCGTGAAACTGGCGGCGCAGGTTTAGGTCTGAGTATTTGCCGCAACATAGTCGAGGCTCACGCCGGGCGTATCAGCATTGAAACGAGTGAGCTGGGCGGATTAAAAGTGTCCGTTTATTTACCACTACAGGAATCTGTATGAATATTCTAATTGTTGAAGATGAAATTGATCTGGGCGAAATTTTACAAGACTATTTAACCAGCGAAGGTTTTTCGGCAACGTTGGTGAGCGATGGCGAACTGGGATTGCAGAAAATAATGACCGAAAAATGGGATTTGGTGTTACTCGATTTAATGCTGCCCAAACGCGACGGTTTAAGTATTTGTCAGGAAGTACGCAAAACATCGCAAGTGCCAATTATTATGACCACCGCCAAAGTGGAAGAGATTGATCGCTTAATTGGGTTGGAATTAGGTGCCGATGATTACATTTGCAAACCTTTTAGCCCGCGCGAAGTTGTCGCGCGCGTAAAAGCAGTGTTGCGCCGCAGCAATAAAACGGAAGAGCAGCAAGAAGAAGGTTTGCGTTTGGATAAAGATCGTCAATATGCCTGTGTGGGTGAGCAATGCGTGGAGCTGACCAGCATTGAATTTCGTATTTTGGAAACCTTACTACTCAACAAGCAACGGGTTATTTCGCGCGATTTATTGTTAAAAAATGCTTATACCGATCACCGCGTAGTTAGTGATAGAACCATGGATTCACACATCACCAAACTGCGCAAAAAATTACAGCCTATTTGTAATGAAGATTTTATTCATTCTGTTTACGGTGTGGGCTATCGGCTGCAAATGTCGTGATTCTTAGTGCGGCCATCAGCATAACTGCGTAGCTAACGCCAAGATCTGAATGCCGTAAAAACCAACAGGGTCTAACTCTGACTAAGGTTTTTTCAGTAAAAAGACCACTTGCATAATCTTTTCACAATTCAATTCAAGGGTGCTAGCCCATAGGCTTTCAGCTAAGTACGAAACACGCTCAACAAACTATCTAATTTGCGAACCTCACGTTCAAGATGATCGCGCGATTGGCTAGTATGCTCGCCCGCCTCATGGTTTTGTTTTGCTT
>CAIOHY010000046.1 GCA_903858205.1 uncultured Cellvibrio sp. | reverse complement strand
GGAGCATTTTCCTTTCGGGGTTTCTTGTGGGTGTGGTGACGCTCTGAACAGTAGCACACATATTTTGTTGCGATACCGGGCAATGACTTTTCCTTGGTATATTGCGTTACAAGTCGGACATTATGCCCTGAGAGGAAAAAGTTGTCCCACCAAGTGGTCATCTGTGTATCGTTAAAAATGCGGACTGGATCGCGAAAAGTTGGAGCCATGTTAACAACGCGACAACGAGTGCATGTTTTACGAACTTTTTCAGTTAAAATTAATAGTTTGATGTCAATGTCCGCGATGGCTGCGAAAAAACATGTTCCCAGATTCTTCTTACAGTTGATACATTTCACGAAGCCGCAAGTGTCCCGAGGGTCACAAATGTGTGGCATGTTAGAATGGAGTTCGTACCATTCGTAGGATTGAATCGAGAATAACTTCAAGGGACCAACCCACTCATCATACCACGACAGGAAAGCAGAAGGCGAAGAACCGAGATGATTGCCGCGAGCAATGATCAGACTGTGGAAATCGACAGCTGCTACGGCGAGCGGCGTTGGGGCAGGCGTGGCGGGACCGCGCTGAGGCAGATGAGATACGTGCGAGTTGTGCGGTTGGTTTTGCTGCACGGAGGCCGCACGCGCAGCAGCAACGGTGATGGCAGCAGTCACAGCAGCCTGCTTAGCCTGATGAACAGCAGCAGCTGGACCAGGGCCAGAAGTACTAGCGGGACCACCACCATCGGGGTTTGGCGACAAGTCTGCGCTTGCTGGACCCGCCAAATTAGCAGTAGACTGAACAGAGAAGCCAGAAATGCCATCGAACGCATGCGCAGATACACATGTAGGTGAAGGCGGCAAAGTTGCGGGTGCTCCAAGGCTAGATGCCGATCCAATCATAACCTGCGTTGATGGGGTAGGAGCCAGGGTTGGCGGCGCGGTTGGTGCTGGACAAGGCGCTGGTACCGCGAGTGCTATATAAACATACATATATGCATAAATACTTACATATGAATGCACTAGGGCTTTTAAGGTGGTTACAAGATCATGAATGGACCTTGGAATGGAGCTGCAGATAGGCCATAGGGCCAATAATGATTGTTGTTGGAGTTGGCCAGAAAGAAGCATGGTCTAGTACTGGAGGGGTGAAGCGCCTGGTATTTCGATTCGAAGACAGTGCCACCATTTGCGGTAGTGACGCAAATATCTATCTCAAGCATGTGCGCCGCTGCTTGCAGTGATGTATCGGTGAACCATTCGGCTTCACCAAATTTGTCATTCTTCATACGATCGCAATACTCAGCCCATGTTTCTGTTTCCATACGCTCATCTTTACAGAGAAGTTGGAAGGTTACCCCGAATTGGTTAGCCACTGTTAGCTCATTTTTGGCAAGCCACGTAAAGAGCCGCAAACGAAACAAGAAAGACCACGTCGCTCGATTTTGCAACCAAAGGGCTGGAGTCGGTAACAACGATAGAGACAGTAGTAGCGTGAGGGAGTCGGGCCCACAATTCCCGTCTGAACGTACCCATTCAACCCAGCTGCACATATCTTTTTGTTCGAAGTGGTGTTGTAGCGTCTGTTTGGCTAACGCTTGTTGTAAATTGAGCTCTTTGGACTCTTTAAGAACGTTTTCGGGAATAGGCTCGTCGACCCAGATTACGTGCGCCAAGGGTGGTGGCGGTGG
>CAIOHY010000045.1 GCA_903858205.1 uncultured Cellvibrio sp. | reverse complement strand
GAACGCACCTGCATCAACACATGCACCCACGCCAGGATCGCAATCAGGTAAATACTCTTGTGCAAACGAAGCCAATTCTTCCCCAGCCTCCGCATCATCGCCTTGGTTGACGTAATACCCAAAGCAATCAGCAAAATTACGGCGGGAATAGTGACCAAAATATAAGGCCGCTCCACTAATTCTTTTCCGAAGCGGGAAAAGTCCAACCCCAAAATAAAAACCAAAAACGCGAGCACATGCAAAATAGCGTAAAACAGCGTGAACAAACCCAACATGCGTCTATGGATTTGCAACCAACGGAAATGGAAACTTTTAAAATTAACCAAACGCCGCAAGGGTGTTACTGCGAGAGTGATAAACAAAAAATAAATTGTCCATTCACCCGTAAACAACACGATGGTTTTAGCCGGATCGGCACCCAACTGATTGGCCAAAATTTTATAAAGAATAAAAATCAAAGGGACAAGAGAAAGTACAAAGATCAAAACTCTTCGCCACAATACAGGCATCGCAGTTACCCTTAATAAAATTTGCGCAAATCCATATCTTTATACAGATGTGCAACCTGTTCCGCATAACCATTAAATAGTTGTGTGGGAACAATATTGGGGCGCAACAACCCACTCGGCAAACGACGCTCTTCTGCCTGGCTCCAACGTGGATGGCTGACTTGTGGATTTACGTTGGCATAAAAACCATATTCATCGGGCGCGATCATGCTCCAAGTGGTTTGGGGTTGCTTTTCAGTGAACTCAATTTTCACAATCGATTTGATGTATTTAAAACCGTATTTCCAAGGCACTACCAAACGCAGAGGAGCGCCGTTTTGATTAGGCAAAACTTTGCCGTACAGACCCACCGCCAAGGTCGTTAAGGGATGCATGGCTTCGTCCATACGCAGACCTTCGCGATAAGGCCAATCAATCGTGCTAAAACGGCTTTTTTGTTCAGGCATTTCGGACGGACGTTCGAGTGTTGTGAATGCGACATATTTTGCTTTGCTCGTCGGTTCGACGCGTTTGATTAAATCAGCGAGCGAGAAACCAACCCAAGGCACTACCATCGACCAAGCCTCAACACAGCGCAGGCGATAAATGCGCTCTTCCAGTGTCACGCCTTTTAATAAATCCTCCAAGGCGAAAGTGCCCGGTTTGGCAACTTCACCGGCGATTTCCACTGTCCATGGATGCGGTTTTAAAATATGGGCTTTGGCGGCCGGATCGGTTTTGTCGTAACCATATTCGTAAAAGTTGTTATGTCCGGCAATATGTTCGTAGGGCGTCAGAGCTTCGCTAATTTTTTCCTGATTGGCTTTGGCCTCAGCAATCTGCGTTTTTAACCAGTCAGGGCCAGGTAAATCCTTATCGGCAACCTGACTGGGAGCAGCAAATACATTTGCAGTGCTCGCGGTGACACCTAAGGCCGCGACACTCATCGCACCGCGC
The DNA here is from genome assembly GCA_903858205.1 of uncultured Cellvibrio sp. Taxonomy (GTDB): domain Bacteria; phylum Pseudomonadota; class Gammaproteobacteria; order Pseudomonadales; family Cellvibrionaceae; genus Cellvibrio. Next base: position 7,127 of record CAIOHY010000045.1, on the reverse strand, counting down.
ATAAAATCGCGCCGCGAGTTATAAATGCTCTCAGGTGTAATCTCAGAAGATGGAACATCACTTGTTTTTTTGATCAGCATACTGACCTCGTTGAGTGAAATACTGAGCTATAGACTTGCAGTAATCAGATTTGTTACTGCGCCTCAAAAATATAATTTCGACCTTGGTGATCACAAACGTAACGCATATCGGTAAGCGCAACGCACTCATTCATCGATAAGTTTTTGGGAGCACCGGATGATTCGCGTACTCCCATAGTCGTCTTATCTTTTTTTAGAAAGCCGTACATGATTTCAAAACGCTGCGGGAAATCCAAACCTTTAGTGCTTAAATCCTGATAAAGATACGCAAATCTCCCGTAGGTCATAGTGACACCGCAAAGACCTATCTCACACATCTTGTCGATATATCTCCGATAAGCTTGAGCGAGATACTGGCTCAACTCACCACCCTGATACCTCGGCAACTCCATTTTGTTATCGCTCGACAATACACCGCTGGCCAATCGATGATTAGCCCTATTACCCAGGGATTTGAAAACACGATTTCCACAGCGGATTTGGTTTCCCAACAACTCACAACCTGAGATGTTGTTTGAATCAGCCTTAGCACTACGCAAGGGCGCAGGATCCGGCTCATTGGCGATAGCTCTTTGGGTACTGGTATGCGGCTTGGTGACTATTTTTTGGGGGGCGATTGTTCCTGCGGGAGGTTGAGTTTTGCGCGCGGGCAGAGGCAATTTGATTCCATTGCGCTCCGCAGGTCTTTTTAGCAATGAAGCCTGCACTGCTTCATTGTTTTTCTTGAATTGATTAAAAGGCGGCAAACCTTTTGTCTGCGCTTTGGCTTGCAACTGGCAATAGACTTGCTCGTAATAGGTTTCCGCGAGCGCAAAGCAGAATTGGTCGGCATAGACCGGCTGGATGGTGCTGAACGCGGCGACGAAAACATAGCGCAATATTTTCATCCTGCTCACCAAAATATTGTGGTTATTAGTATTCAGAAAAATAATGCAGCACATCCATTTCTTGATGCAGCACACCAATGATTTCAACTACTTCAGACTTGAATCGATAAAACACAAGGTGCTCTGCTTGAGGAAAGGAGAAAAAGCCTTCGCCGACATCCGATCTATTTCTACCTAGGAGAGGGTTTTCCGCAAGCCACTCAAACCGCTGTTCAATTTGTTTGAGGTACTTATTGCGCTGCTGCTTACCCCACTTTTGCTCTGTGTAACGGCCAATATTTTTTAAATCATCCCTGGCACGGGGTGTTACCCGATAGTTTGTCATTAAGCGTCCTTATCCAATTCCTCGATCAGACTATCCATAGAAAAATTGTCAATAAACTGCCCCTGGTCAGCTTGCTGCGCCCCTTGTGAAAGATGGGCTCTTAGCGCCTCGATTTTTTGCTTTCGCTCCTCAAGGGTACGCAGGGCATCGCGGACCACTTCGCTTGCAGACCCATAGCGACCACTGGAAATTTCATTCTTGATAAATGCTTCCCAATGATCTCCCAAACTGAGACTTGTGGTAGCCATAAAAATGCCCTCGATATTCATATTTAACAATTATGAATATAGGCCGTTTCAGTTGGGATGGCAATACCAGCTTCTTTGCTTAGTGAGTAATCAACCAACACTGATGGATTTTAGGGTTACGCTTAAAATCTTCATCAATGGTTTTCGCACTAATATCTTTGATGGTGTATGCACTTAATGCATCAGCATCCAGTTTAAAACTGCGCAGGTTGTTGGAGAAAATCAGAGTACCGCTTTCCGCTAACGAGCGCATCGCATTGTTGATCATGCCCACATGATCGCGCTGCACATCCAATACATCTTCCATGCGTTTCGAATTAGAGAAGCTCGGCGGGTCAAGCAAAATCAGATCAAATTGTTGGTCGTTATCTTCAAGCCATTTTAAACAATCGGCCTGCTCCAAACGGTTGCGCGATTCACTCAAACCATTTAATGCATAATTTTTTCGCGCCCAATTGAGATAGGTGTTGGACATGTCCACGCTCACTGTATAACGCGCGCCTGCCATGGCCGCGTGCACACTTGCGGTCGCGGTGTAGCAAAATAAATTTAAGAAGCGTTTGTCTTTGGCCAGATCTGCAATCATCAAGCGAACCGGGCGATGATCGAGAAATAATCCCGTATCCAAATATTGCCACATATTAATGTGCAGCTTCGCTTGGCCTTCTTGCACACTGAATAGATCACCCGTCGGGCGCTCGCTGATTTTTTCGTACTGACTTGTGCCTTTATTGCGGCGGCGCTGTTTGTAACTAATCTGCGCATCGGGAATATCCAATACAAACGGAACTGCCTGCTCAATCTCAATAAATCTTGCGGCTGCTTTATCTTCATCGACGGATTTTGGCGCAGCGTATTCCTGTACGTGAGCGTAGAGCTGCGGTGCGCGATTCGGCTGGGTTTGGCCGCGATAAATATCGATCGCTGCCGAATATTCCGGCATATCCGCATCGTATAAACGGTAGCAACTGATATCGTTTTTCTTCGCCCATTTTTCCAATTGTTTGAGATTTTTTTGCAGGCGATTCACTAGCATCTGCGCGCCATTTGAAAGTGCATCAGCTTGCTCTTGTTTGTTTTCGATTTTTACGCGCGCTTCTGCTTCTTTACGCTCTTCATCGTCTTTACTGAAGCGTGCATCCTGCTCGACGCGGCTTTGCACAAAGGCTTCGCTGCTGATGCTAAACATCAACAATTCGCTCGCAATAGTGCCATTAAAAAATTTGTATTTTTTATCCGCGCGCAAGCCCATTTGTTTACCGAGCTCAGGGTTGCCGGTAAATACGCCAGCACGCCAGCCCTGAAATTCATTGCGTAAGCGCTCACCCAAATGGGCGTACAATAATTTCAGCGATTCAATCTCACCCAAACGTTCACCATAAGGCGGGTTGCTGATGACGATGCCAAAATCCATCGCCTTGTGCGTCGGTTTTACAAAATCTTTTAATTCTTTACGGCTCACGCGCAACCAGTGATCCAATTCGGCGCTGACAATATTGTCTTCCGCCGCGCGGATCACATTAACATCGGCATCGTAGCCACGAATTTCCGGCAAATTTTCGCGCGCAAGCCCAGCCTTCTTACGAGAAAAAGCTTCTTCACGCAAATCCAGCCAAATGTCATTGCGATGGTTAAGCCAGCGCTCAAAACCAAAGCTGCCGCGCAATAAACCGGGAGCGATATCAGCAGCGATTAATGCGGCTTCAATCAGGATAGTTCCCGAGCCGCACATAGGGTCTAGCAGCGCGCCACCTTGCGCTGCAATCTCTGGCCAACCGGCGCGAATCAAAATCCCGGCAGCGAGGTTTTCTTTCATGGGCGCACTGCCCTGCTTCACGCGGTAGCCACGGCGATGGAGGCTATCGCCCGAGAGATCGATACTCACGATCACTTTGCTCTTGGATAAGCGCACATTCACCCGCAAATCAGGGTCGCGCTTGGCGACTGAGGGGCGTTCGCCACTGAAATCGCGCAGGCAATCCACAATCGCATCTTTGACTTTCACCGCACCAAACTGGGTGTTGCGGATAGTCTCGTTGGTGCCGATAAAATCCACCAACAGAGTGCCATTAGGGCTTAAATGCTCCTCCCAACGCAGTTCACGTACGCCGTCGTAAAGCTCCTCCTGACTATCGGCCTCAAAACTTGCCAGGGGCAGCAGGATCTTATTCGCCAGGCGCGACCATAGGCAGGCGCGATAGGCCATACCTATATCACCCGAGAAATAGATACCCGCCACGGTTTCGCGCAGATCTTCTGCACCGAGAGTTTGCAGTTCGTTGTAGAGCAAGCCTTCCAAGCCTTTAGGGCAAGTGGCGAAATATTGATGAGTCATTAGGCTTTCCAACAAGGGACTCTCCAAAACAAGGAATCCAAAAAAAAGGCATTTAGGATGAACTTTTCTGAACAGAACCTGACTAACGAAAGGTGTTTGTCATTAAGTTGTCAAATACTTTTGCTAGGCCGATATGCCATATAGAACGGCCTATGTATAAAAAATTAATCGTTCACGGCACAGGATAAATCTGGTGTACTCATCAGACCTGTAAACGCTAAGGAGATTGTAAAAACCAGTCAGACATGCAAGTGAAAGACCGCAAGACCGCTTCCGTCGATAAGTAACACCCTATCGATAAACCACAATATAGAGGTGCAATAACTGATGAAACGTCAAAAACGTGACCAAACAGAACGCGCATTTGTTAAAGGGTATCAAGCAGGTATTGATGGGCGCTCCAAAAGCCTTTGTCCCCATGAGACCGGCCAAGCCCGCCAGCAATGGCTCAACGGCTGGCGCGAGTCGCGCATCGATCAGTGGGACGGCTATAGTCGTTTGGCACAGGTTCAAAAAGTCAACAATATCCAACCCATGGCCATGAGTGGCTAACTTCTACCGCAAGACCAACAGATTTTCCCAACCAAATCATTTTTGATTCTATAAGCCCGCTAATGCGGGCTTCGTCGTTAAGGGCGGCCACCCAGTACCGCTTAAAGCCCTTTGTGATAACTCGCGATTCCTGCTGCAGCCTGACTAATCAGACGTGGGCCTTCATAGATAAAACCACTGTAGACCTGAACCAAACTGGCACCGGCGCGGATTTTATCGGCCGCACTGGCACCATCAAAAATCCCTCCTACACCGATTATCGGTAACTTGCCGCCCAAGCAGGAACTGAGCGTTTTGATCACATAGGTGCTCTTGTCGCGCACCGGTAAACCGCTCAAACCACCCGCCTCACTGCCATTCTCATACTCTTCTACACCTACACGAGTGATGGTCGTATTAGTGGCGATCACGCCGTCCATGCCTTCTTGAAGGAGAATACCGGCAACCTGATGGATTTCACTTTCATCCATATCCGGCGCAATTTTCACCGCGATAGGCACGTAACGACCTGTCGCCTGCTGCAATACCGCTTGTTCTTTTTTAAGCGGCGCCAGCAATTGCGAAAGAGAATCACCAAATTGGAGATTACGCAGGCCGGGGGTATTGGGTGATGAAATATTAACGGTGATGTAATCGGCATGTTCATACACTTTGCGCAAGCAAATCAGGTAATCATCGACCGCATTTTCCACCGGGGTGGTCGCGTTCTTGCCGATATTGATCCCTAGCACACCTTTGTAACGACGGTTCTTCACCTGCGCGACCAGATGATCTACACCTTTATTGTTGAACCCCATGCGATTAATGATTGCTTGCGCTTCCGGGATACGGAACAGACGCGGCTGCGCGTTGCCCGGCTGCGGGCGCGGCGTGATCGTGCCTATCTCCACAAAACCAAAACCCAAAGCACCCAACGCATTGAAATAATCACCGTTTTTATCCAAACCTGCCGCAAGACCCACGGGATTGTCGAAAGTCAAACCCATCACATTTACCGGCGCACTCGGAACATTGGAAGTGAATAACCCCAACAAACGCAAACGCTCAGCCGCACCCATTAGATCCAGGCTAAGTTCATGGGAGGTCTCGGCATCAAGGCGGAATAAAAGATCGCGAATAATATGGTACATGGCAGGCTCTTTAGCAGTCTCAATCAGGGGCAATAAACGAGGCGGCAAGGATACTGGATTAGACAGTCCAACGCACCCCAAACCTTGGGCTTTTGTTACATAAACAACGACATCATGGGCTAAGCCAATCGTTGAATAGAGTGAAAGCGATTATCGTCATCAAAGTCGATTTGAAAGGTACCGCGAATCCCGTTATGCAATACAAATGGGCGCAAAATTCCCGCAGGAAAGCGAATACTACGCCCATCAATACTGCGTGCGAAAACGGTTTTGACACTACCTTCATACAACCGCTGAAATTCTTCCGTAGAGATTGACAAGCTGACGACAATACTTTTCAAAAAATACATCTCATTAAATTAGTTATTTCCCGGCTCGTTAGGTAACAAACAATTATCCAACGTCTCGCAATGCTGGCTTGCCTGAGCCAAATCCAGTAGATCGCGAAGCGCTACCTCAATCATGGCAAAATCAGTTCCGTTCACCGCCTGCAATTCATTCACCATGGCTTTCCAACGCGCAATTAATAATTGATGTTGACTACTCCAGCGTTGAATTAACTCATCCAACGACAAATTGTTATCCATAAAACGAATTAGCGATACGCTTAAGCTGCGCAGTTGCGATTCAAGATCACCGAGATAAGTCTCGCGCGCCATCGCTTGCCAGAAATTATCCACCGGCAAATTGGAAATTTGATTGGAAAACCACGGCAAACTTAAATAATTGCCCAGAGCAAAATAGATTTTTGCAAGCTGATGAATATCCTGATTGGCGATACGCGCCGCCTCAACCACACTCAAACCGGAATACAAATCCGCCGGCCGTGCCACACAACTTACCAGGTTATCGGACAAACCAAACGCACGCAGTTTTTGTACTGAATCCTGCCACTCCGCCAAGGCTTCGCCTACTAGCAGCTGAGGCAACTGTGCATTAATGGCTTGCATGCCCGCAGCAAACAATTCTACTTCACTCGCAGGGTGCAAATAACTACGGCGATTCCGCAAAAACCAGCGCGCAGCGCGGCGGATTTTGCGCATCATCATATTAATTAACTGCAATTGCCGTTCAGCGGGCACCGCTGTACCAGCGGCATCCAGTGCGGCTAAAAATTCCGGCATCGCATAAATATCGCGCGCAATCACGTAGGCTTTTGCGACATCACCCGCGCTCGCCCCCGTCGATTCCATTAGCCGCTGCGCAAAACTAATTCCCATGGTATTGACCATATCATTGGCGATTTGCGTAGCGACTATTTCACGGCGGAGCCGATGATTACGCAACGCCAACGGAAATAGCTGCGCGATCTTATGTGGAAAAGCGGTTTCAATAAATCTAGCCAGATAATCATCATCAACAATATTGGTCGCCGTTAAATCATCTTTTAATACCGCTTTGGCATAGGAGATTAAAATAGCCAACTCTGGACGCGAGAGCGACTTACCGTGAGTTTGGCGCTCTAACAATTGTTCATCCGATGGCAAAAACTCCAACTTGCGATCCAGCCGACCCTCGCTTTGCAAGGCATTCATAAAGCGGCGATATTCAGCGCTGCGCTGCAGAGCAT
>CAIOHY010000044.1 GCA_903858205.1 uncultured Cellvibrio sp. | reverse complement strand
TTAATAAAAATTTCAAAAAAATAAAATGTAAAACGATTAATCAAGAGCGCAGCTTATTGATAAATGCCATTGCGGCGAATGTAATTCCAAACTCCATCAGGCACCAAAAACTGCGGCGAATTTCCGGTGCGGATTTGCGCGCGAATATCAGTCGCCGAAATGGGCAACAGCCGCTGCTCCAACACGACAATCGCACCGGCCGCCTGTTGCGCAATTGCCGCGCTATCGCCGCGACAAGATTGCAACAAATCTGCTACTGCGCCCGACTCTGGTAAAAGCCAACCCGGACGCGCAACGACCAGAATATGCGCCAGCTGCAACAGTTGACCCCAGTTGTGCCAGGTATCGAGTGTCGCAAAACTATCCATTCCCATACACAAACACAAACTGGTTTGCTCGCCCACTTCAGCACGCAAGTCATGCAAGGTGTCGTAAGTATAGGAAGGTTTATCGCGCTGCAACTCGCGTTTATCTATTTGCAAGTCCGCGCAGTCCTGCAGTGCTATCTCCAACATGTCCACACGCTGATTGGCACTCGCCCCAGGTGTTGGGCGATGCGGCGGCAAATAACACGGCAGCAATCGCATTTCATCCAATTGCAGTTGCTGTTTTAGTTCCAATGCGATGCGCAAATGGCCGATATGAATCGGGTCAAAAGTGCCGCCGAAAATACCTATGCGCTTACGCATGAGGGGTTACACACGAATATGTCCGTCACCAAACACAACCCATTTTTGCGAGGTCAAGCCTTCAAGGCCAACCGGGCCGCGCGCGTGGATTTTGTCGGTCGAAATACCAATCTCCGCACCTAGGCCGTATTCAAAACCGTCCGCAAAACGAGTGGAGGCATTGACCATCACTGAAGCAGAATCCACCTCGGTGATAAAGCGGCGCGCGCGGGTGTAATCTTCCGTCACAATCGCATCGGTATGTTGTGAACCGTACCGGTTGATATGGGCGATAGCCTCATCCAGACCGGACACAATTTTGATCGACAAAATCGGTGCGAGATATTCGGTCGCCCAATCTTCTTCAGTCGCCACATTCGCGACAATCAGCTCACGGGTTTTTTCATCGCCACGCAGCTCAACCCCTTTTTCAGTGTATGCAGCAGCAAGGCGCGGCAGAATTTGTGCGGCAACCTGCTCGTGCACCAACAGCGTTTCCATCGCATTGCACACGCCATAACGATGGGTTTTAGCGTTCATAGCGATGGTGAAGGCTTTATCGAGATCCGCTTTATCGTCGATGTAAACATGGCAAATACCATCAAGATGTTTGATCACCGGCACTTTTGCATCAGTACTGATTCGCTCGATCAAACCTTTGCCACCGCGCGGCACAATCACATCCACAAATTGCGGCATGGTGATGAGCTCACCCACGGCAGCGCGGTCAGTGGTTTCCACCACTTGCACTACATCGGCAGGTAAACCGGCCGCTTTCAAACCGGCTTGCAAACAATTGGCAATGGCGCGATTAGAATGGATAGATTCACTGCCGCCACGCAGAATCGCCGCGTTACCTGACTTGAGGCACAAGCTGGCCGCATCGATAGTCACGTTGGGGCGCGATTCGTAAATAATCCCAACCACCCCCAGCGGCACGCGCATTTTGCCGACTTGAATTCCACTCGGGCGATAGCTCATATCGGTGATTTCACCGCAGGGATCGGCCAGCGACGCGACCTGACGCAGGCCTTCAATCATGCCATCGATAGTCGCTGGCTTGACGGCCAGGCGATCGAGCATAGCCGCATCAAGACCATTGGCTTTGCCAGCAGCTAAGTCTTTTTGGTTTTCCGATACCAGCGTAATGCGCGATCTATCCAGCTCATTGGCAATCGCCAAGAGGGCTTTATTTTTTAATGCAGTCGGAGCAGCGGCAATCACGCGGGAGGCACTGCGCGCTTTGCGGCCAAGTTCGGCCATATATTCTTTGACGTTTAGTTCAGACATGAAACAACCTGTTGCGGGCAATTCAGAAAAAATGGCCGCGATTATAACCCGAGTTGCGCGCACTTTTGGCGCTGGCGCTGGCTTTATTTCCGCGAAGCGAATGCTTTAGTCGGGTTTATCAGGATTGCGACGAAACGCACAGGAGTGCCTCATGCAATTTCAGTTTTCGTTCATCTTGAAAGGCTTAGTCTGGAATCACTCCCGCAACATCAGGGAGCCGCCATCCACCTTACGAGATCCGTATCATGAAAAGCCTGTTTTTAATCAGCACCCTGGCCAGCAGCCTGTTGCTGGCTAACAACGCCTTGGCTGATCGCGAGCATCGCCATAAACACAAACATCACGACCGTCACTATCACTCTTACGAGGTGGTTGAATACACTGAGTATGCGCGAGTGGTGTCGAGCAGGCCGATTTACCGCACCGTCGCTGTAGAGGTTCCCGTAGATTCTTGCCGTGTGGAGACCCTCGCTTACAGTGAGCGTCAACGCGGCGGTGACTCACTTGAAGGCGCAGTGCTAGGCGGTTTGATCGGCGCGGCCATTGGCCATGAAGTGGGTCGCAGCGGCCATGCAACGGCGGCCGGTGGATTGATTGGTGCAGCGATTGGCAATGATGTCGCCGGTGGTAGCCGTCGCGTAACGCGCTATGAAGATCGCGAAGTATGTGACACCCGCTACCGCACCGAGTATGAACGCCGGTTGGTTGGTTATGATGTGGCCTACGCCTACGACGACCGCATCTACCACACCGAGACCCGCCATCACCCCGGCGACCGCATTGTGCATGTAAGAGGCCCTCATTAATCATCAACCGAATAGGCAAAGGTCAAATTGACCTTTGCCTAAACACGGGCGATAGTGAAGGCGTGATAGTTATTTAAATGTACCTGAACGCCTTCTTGTTGGAATTTGTCATGCTGTATTCAAAAACCTTCTGCTTGCGCCCCGGCTCTTTCCGGCAACCACTTATTCTGGTGATGACACTGCTATTGGCCTGCCAACCGGGCCTTGCCCGCACCAATGATTTACTCGGCGGCGATATGGGCTTGCCCTCCAGTGCAGCAGATAACAGCTTGATCGACACAGACACCATTGCGCCCACCGCCGCTGAACCCTCAATATCGCCCGCCGAAGCGGCCGAGCTGGTGCGCAGCAATCTGGGCGGGCAAGTTATGAGCGTCAACACACAGCAGGCCGATAGCGGCGTAATCTATGGCGTTAAAGTGCTTAACGCCGGGCGCATGCGCGTCATTAATGTCGATGGCCAAACTGGCCAACTGCTCAACCACTAATTCAGATCACTCAATCAACCACTATTTCCGGGACTGATTCATGCGTATTTTGATCGTTGAAGATGAAAAACCCCTGCGCGAACAAATTCTCAACCTGATGGCGACCGAAAAATACGCCTGTGATGCCGCCGCCGATGGCCGCGAAGGCCTGTTTCTCGGCAGCGAATACGACTACGATCTGGCGATTATCGATTTAGGCTTGCCGCTGCTCGATGGCACCCAACTGATCCGCGAACTACGTAAGAAAGAGCGTAACTTTCCGATCCTGATTTTGACCGCACGGGGCAATTGGCAGGATAAAGTCAGCGGACTGGAAGCGGGTGCCGATGACTACCTGACCAAACCCTTCCACCCGGAAGAGTTGCGCGCGCGCATCCACGCACTGCTGCGGCGCGCCAGTGGCCATGCCTCTTCGGTATTGCGCTATGGACCTATCACCATTGATACCAGCGCCAAGCGTGTGCATCGCGATGACGCTGAAGTTGAATTGACCAGTTTTGAGTACAACACCCTTACCTATCTCGCACTGCACGCGGGTAAAAACATCTCCAAAAGCGAGCTGACCGAGCACCTGTATGCGCAGGATTACGACCGCGACAGCAACGTGATTGAAGTATTTGTGGGGCGTTTACGCAAAAAGCTGGATCCGGACGGCAGCCTGAATTTGATCAGCACGCAACGCGGCCTCGGCTACCGGTTCAATCTTGATAAACACTAAGCCGGTGATCGCTCGCTTCTCGTCGATTGCCTCGCGCCTGCTGCTGGCATCGGCGTTACTGCTGCCACTGTTTCTGGGGCTGACCGGCTTCTTCCTCGACCGTGCATTTGAAAACAGCTTGGAAGTCGCCGAGCGCTCGCGCCTGCGCGGCCACGTTAACCTGTTGATGAGCGTGGCCGAACCCGTCACCAAAAACGCAAAAATCCACAGCCTGCGCATGCCCGTTACCCTCAGCGATGCCGACTTTGAACATCCCAACTCTGGGCTCTATAGCTATATCTTTGACAATCAAGCCCAACTGGTATGGCGCTCCAACTCCGCCGCCCTCAGCGACCCGCCCGATTACAAGAGCATCGCCAAAAGCGACACCCCCGGAAAAATGCTTTTCAGCGAAAAAGTGCTGGCAAACAACCTGCATTTTGTCGCTCGCTACACGGTCAAATGGGAAGACGCGAGCGGCACCCCCACCCCCTTTCACTTCGTCGTCGCACACAGCGCCGAAGAATACGCGGCCGAACTTAAAGCCTACCGCAATCAACTCTGGCGCTGGTTGGGCGCAGCGGGGATCTTTTTATTGATCGCGCAAACCTTAATCCTGCGTTGGGGCTTGCGGCCACTGGGAAAATTGGCGCAGGCGCTAAAAGCCATGCAAAGCGGTGATACCAGCAACATCGCCGGCGAACACCCCAGAGAATTGCAAAGGATCGTTGATAACCTCAACCAGGTATTGGAACGTGAACAGGCCTTGCGCCAGCGTTATCGCAACAGTTTGGCCGACCTCGCCCACAGCTTGAAAACACCGCTCGCCGTACTGCAAAGCAAATTGGTGGAAGGCGCGGCGTCTGACGGTGAATTACAACAAATCGCCAGCGAGCAGGTGGCGCGCATGAATCAGGTAGTGACTTATCAACTGCAGCGCGCCGTCTCCAGCCAACAAAAAGGCACTTTCCGCCGCACCCGCCTTGAACCTATCGCCCAGCGTCTATTTGCTGCCCTACAAAAAGTCTATGCGCACAAACAAATGGAGCAGGAATTGGATTTGGCGCCTAACTCGATAGTCGCTGGCGATGAACAGGATGTGATGGAGTTTTTCGGCAATATGCTGGAAAACGCTTTCAAATACGGCAAGAAACAGGTGCGCGTGCGCTCGTTTATTGAAGAAACCCAGCTGCGTATCGATATTGAAGACGACGGCCCCGGTGTTCCCGACGATCAAACCGAGCGGATTTTGGAGCGCGGCCAGCGGCTGGATACCACCATTCCCGGTCAGGGCATAGGGCTTGCCGTTGCCGCAGAAATCGTACGCAGCTACGAAGGTAGTATCAGCATCCACCGTTCAGATCTGGGCGGCGCGCGCTTTAGCCTATGCCTGCCGCTGCTCCCAATCAGTCAGTGACACCCTCGCCTTATAACCATTTTGCAGATTTCCGCCCATCTTTTGTAAGCCATATCTCACACCAGCATCGTCTATACCGCACAGAAGCTTCCGCAATACCGCACAAATCAGAGTGATTTATGCGACTACAGCTTTATCGCCCCAAGGGGGATACTGGGACCATCTGCTCAACGGCTTGCACACTAAAAAGCAGCGCGAGCAACAGGAACCAACGAGCCACGGACGACACACCTAACAATGCTTAATCCAGTGGGGAAAGAAAATGTCATCCAGGACGTGTATTGCCGTAGATTCAACTTGCGATTTACCCGCAAAGTTTATTCAACAACATAATATTGAAGTGCTGCCCATTTACATCAACCACGCGAAAGGGCAGGAAATGGATTATCGCGATCCACAAACCATGTTGAATTTCTATAAAAACCATTCACGCGATGTGTATGGCTTGGCGCAATCCGACCCCCTGTCCGTTAACGACATGACCGAAATTCTCAAGGAGCGTTTGCTGCCAAAGTATGATTTGGTGCAAGTCGTTACTATCAACAGCAAAAAAAGCGACGTATTTAAACGCGTCTCTGAAGCAGCGTTAGTGAACGAACCCAAATTTCGCGAGATGGAAAGAAGCGAAGGCCGTGCACCTTTCCGCATTCGCTTGTACGATTCAATGTCGATGTTTACCGGCCACGCGCTGCTGGTGTATGAGTTGGTAAAACGCATTCATGTGGATAAATTGCCGCTGAATAAATCCATTCGCGAAATCGACAATATGCGCGATCAGGTTTACGGCTACTTGATTCCGAACGATTTGTCCTACATGCGCGAGCGCCGTCATCTACGCAAAGGCGACAATAATATTTCCTGGATTAACTTTAAATTGGCAAGCGCCTTAAACCTGCGCCCGATCGTGCAATTACATCGCGGTGCAACGGACAAAATCGATACCGGCAAAGGGTTTTTGGGCGCACTGGAAAAACTGTTTGAGCATGTCAAAAAACAAATCCAGCAAGGATTGACGAGCGAAGTCGTTGCAATGAGTTACGGCGGATTATTGGAAGACATTAAAGACGAACCCATTCTGGTCGAGTTCCGTGAATTCTGTAAGCAATACAATGTAAAAACCATGCTATCAATGATGAGCATGACCGGCGCGATTAACGTTGGGCCAAAATCGTTTGCCTTGTCATTTGCGACCGAAAAAGATTTGGTCTGATTTCTTAGTTAGCACCAAACAAAAAACTCCCGCCAGTTCATTGCCTGACGGGAGTTTTTTTACAATTGAGAATCCGCGAATTGTTTAAGAGCGATCAATCGTTATATCCATTTGGATTTTGCGACTGCCAACGCCAGGCATCCTGCATCATGCGCGCAAGATCATATTTTGCCGTCCAACCCAACTCAGCCTGAGCCTTGACCGGATCGGCATAGCAACTAGCGATATCACCTGCACGACGCGGCACAATTTTGTAAGGCACGGGTCGCCCACTCGCCTGCTCAAACGCTGCAACCATCTGCAACACCGAGTAACCGCTGCCTGTGCCCAAGTTGTAAGCGCGGCAGCCGGCGCCAGATTTATCTAACCCCTTCAGGGCAGCGACGTGACCATGAGCCAAATCCACCACATGGATGTAATCGCGCACGCCAGTGCCATCGACGGTATCGTAATCGTTGCCAAAAACGCTTAACTCTTTGAGTTTGCCAATCGCCACTTGCGCCACGTAAGGCAGCAAGTTGTTGGGAATTCCCGCAGGATCTTCGCCAATCAGGCCACTTTCATGGGCACCAACCGGATTAAAGTAGCGCAATAGCGAGATATTCCACTGACTCTTGGGTGCCTTGGCGATATCCGTCAAAATTTCTTCCACGATGAGCTTGCTGCGGCCGTATGGATTGGTGGCCGAGGTAGCAAAACTTTCATCGATAGGCACCGAAACAGGGTCGCCATACACAGTGGCCGAGGAACTAAAGATCAGCTTCCACACGGAAAACTCTTCCATCAACTCGGTGAGCGATAAAGTGCCAGCGACGTTATAGCGGTAGTATTTCATCGGAATCTGGTTGGATTCACCCACCGCTTTCAATCCGGCAAAGTGCATCACCGCATCAAATTGATAGGCACTAAACACCTTGCGCATAGCGTCTTTATCGTTGATATCGACCTCAAAAAATACCGGTTCAACGCCGGTAATTCGGGCAACACGCTTGAGCGATTCGGCACTGCTGTTACAGAGATTATCAACCACGACCGGCAGATAGCCGCTATTGATGAGTTCAACACAAACATGGCTACCGATAAAACCGGCGCCGCCAGTAACAAGAATGGGAGAGCGAGACATGCAAGATTCCTTGTAGAGATATAAGCCGTTGCGCGCATTGAACCAGAGTTCAGGCGGCAGTATAAGGGCTGGGAAGGAATCTTTTATTAACTCATATAATTATTATTTTAATGATTCGCGGACAACAAAAAGGCAAGCCGAAGCTTGCCTTTTTGGCGAATAGATTTAGATAACTAAAACTTATTCGATAGGCAGTGCAAAACCTACTACAACTTTAGCTTCGTCGTTGTATGCACCATCAACGTCGTCAACAACTTTACCAATGGTAAAGCTCAATTTGCTGTTGTACGCGTAGGTCAAATCAACGTGTGACAGGTCATCTTCGTGTACACCGTATTTAACGGTGAAAGCACCAAAGGTACCGGCCAGAGTCATGTAGTTGTAATCGTCAGCACCTTCCAGGTTTTCGTAGTAAGTGAATGCGATTGGACCATAACCAACCATTGCAACCGCTTCAACCAAATCGCCTGGGCTCAATGGCTCGCCATCTTCGCTTGGTTTTGGGTATGAATAAGACCAAACGCTGATATCAAATTTGAAATCACCAACACTGCTGCCGTAACCAGCATAAAGGTCATATTCCTGACCCATAGCAGCGTCGCCTGAACCAGCCCAGATACCGGCATATGCGCCACCGCCACTCACTTTCAGATCGCCCCATACTTGAGGATCACCTGCGCCCAAATCCAAACCACGCCAGTAGTACATGTTAGCTGCGCCAATAGCAGCAGACACTTCAGCGTGCGCCGCCGGAACAGCGAAACCAGCCATAGCAGACAGAGCAATAGCACCAGCGATTAATTTTTGTTTCATCTTCATGAGTTCTTCCTCTTAATGGTCTTTACTAGTTAGTTTTGAGGCAGCTATTGATAATTCACACTAGCTTGGTGGCAATATTGCAGATACCAAGCCAATTTTATTTTTCACTTTAAAATCATAAAGTTACAAATTGAATACAAGATTGCATACCCAAAACAAAACTAGCCCAAGCACAAGCATGGTGCACAAAATCCAAGCGCGCCACCCTGGCGCGCACCAAAACGACTCATTTAAAGCGAATTACGTACTCTTTGATTTTGCGTAGCTCTTCCTCGACGCTGGCTCCCCCTTCTTCCACTGGCGGCTCAGTTAACTTGCGCAACAACCAGCCGTTAAACGCCGCCACCGCAGAACGAAATGACCATGGCAGGTAAAGCAACAAAGCGAAAAGCACAATTGCGACACCAACCAATGTTTGCGACGACAAATCCTCATTAGCCAACAACTTGCCTATCACAATTGCCAATACCGGTGTCATCAGCGTAATTAGCGATACAGAGCTCGCAGACAATCGTTGCAAAATATAAAAAAACAGCGCCGCTCCCACTAACGATCCCATAATCGCCAAATAGATAATCGATGCGCCGGATTTCACCGAAACCTGCTGCGGCACAGCGCCATCCATTAACCACCAACTCAACACCAATCCCGGCAATGAAAACAGTAACGCACCACTGGCTTGATCGAATGCATCAAGACTCACAGCTTCTTGTTGAGTTAATTTTTTCACCCACACGCTACTAAAACTGAACAATACGCAGGACAGCAAAATGCTCGCGATGCCATATACGGAGCGAATATTAAATTGTAATTGGTGATAAAAAATAACGACCAGACCTGCCAGCGCTACCACCAGGGCAACTACTTTTTTGAACGTGAAAGGATTTTGTTTTAGCAGCCACAAGGTCATCAAACCCGTGACGAAAGGTGACATCGCAAAAATGACAGCCACCAAACCCGACGGAATAAATTGCACGCCCCAATACACCACCGGCATATTAGGAAAAATACCAATCGACGCCGCAAAATAAATGTGGCGATATTGCCAATAAGTGGAAAGGGATTTTCGCAACATTCCATGCACGAGCAATGCAATCGCCAGCGCAATTGACATGCGCGCCACCGCAGCGGCGATAAAACTCAAACTGTCGCTACTCCATTGAATAGCGAGTGGAGTGGTAGCCCAAATTAACACTACCGATAAATACGCAAATAACACAGCCACGGCATAACTCCTTATTGCCCAATGAGCAACTGACGAGAGAATGACCGCAGCAAAAATCAGCGAGACTGCCAGTAAAAAATCAGCAAACTGAAAGTAAAAAACTGAAACCCAAAAACAAAAAGGCCGCAGTTTTTATGCTGCGGCCTTTGTTTATAACGATTATTCAACTAATCAACAAATTCCGCCAAGCAACGCGCCATGACCGCGCACCAAAAAATTGGTCGCAGTGTGGCGGCGTGCTTGATGGAATTGATTTGATACATAATTAATTGATCTAAGGTTATAAGGATTTGTAAAACTGCAGCGAGGTTAATTTAATTTCTGTTCAGCCACAAGTCATTTTTGCATTTTTTTTATTCAATTAATTACCCTATACTCGTGCTCTGGTTTTTTAATGCAAAGATGTAATAACGAAACGCGATGAAAACATATCTGGTTGGCGGCGCTGTCCGCGATAAATTATTAGGGCGCACTATCTCCGAAAGAGATTGGGTCGTCGTCGGCAGTAGCCCCGCACAAATGGTCGCGAACGGCTTCACCCCGGTCGGGCAGGATTTCCCTGTTTTCCTGCATCCACAAACCAAGGAGGAATATGCCCTCGCGCGTACCGAGCGTAAAACCGGTAAAGGTTATGGCGGCTTCAGTTTTTATTGCGGCGATGAAGTGACGCTGGAAGATGACCTTATCCGCCGCGACCTTACAATCAATGCAATGGCCGAAGATGATGACGGCAAGATCATCGACCCTTATAACGGCCAACGTGATCTCGCCGACAAGCTCCTGCGCCATGTATCGCCCGCGTTCGCGGAAGATCCGGTACGCATACTGCGCATCGCCCGTTTTGCTGCGCGCTATCACGCATTAGGATTTCGCGTAGCGGATGAAACTGTCGCATTAATGCAAACCATGGTCGCCAATGGCGAGGTAGATCATCTGGTAGCAGAACGTGTATGGAAAGAAACTGAACGCGCACTGGGCGAACCGCATCCGGAAATTTTCATTAGCGTGCTGCGTGAGTGCAAGGCGCTCGGCCGCTTGTTTCCCGAAATCGATGCACTCTTTGGCGTACCACAAACGGCGGTGCATCATCCAGAAATTGATACCGGCATCCACACGTTGATGAGCCTGCAACAAGCGGTAAAACTATCACCCAGTACCTGCGTGCGTTTTGCTACGCTCTCGCATGATCTTGGTAAGGCGACCACACCAGTCGATGAATGGCCACGACATATCGCGCACGAAGATCGCAGCCTACCGCTCGTCAAAAAACTGTGCGAACGCATTGCAGCTCCGAAAGATTATAAAGACTTGGCATTGATGGTGGCGCAATGGCATACACATTGCCATCGCGCACTGGAATTAAAACCAGCAACAATTTTAAAAGTACTGCAATCGAATGATGCTTTTCGTCGCCCGGAACGATTTGAACAATTTTTACTGTGTTGTGAAGCCGATGCGCGAGGGCGCACGGGCTTTGAAAATCGCGCCTATCCCCAGGCAGATTTTTTTCGCAACGCACTCAAGGCTGCGCAAGCCGTTGATATCACCATCATCCAGCAAAGCGGCTTTAGCGGTAAAGAATTTGGTGATGAAGTTAACCGCATGCGCCTACAAAATCTGCTTCAATTAAAAAGCAGCCTTTAAACTCCGTCCTACAAGTGACGCCAAATTAATTAGCGGCAGCACAGCGGTTATCGCGAGGTGAGCACATGACGACAAAAACCAAAGTTGCATTGGTAACCGGCGCAGCAAAACGCATCGGTGCTGAAATAGTCCGGCAGTTACACAAAGAAAACTTTAACCTGGTGATTCACTATCACCAATCAGAAAACGCGGCAAACGAACTTGCCGATGAGCTAAATAAAGCGCGCGAAAACTCGGCATGTTGCATCGCTGCCGACCTTAATAGTTTGGAACAGGTCAACAATCTCGCCAAGCTAGCGCAACAGCATTGGCAACGAATAGATTTGCTCATTAACAATGCATCCAGCTTTTATCCCACACCTATCGGCGAAACCAGCGAAGAGAATTGGAACCAATTAATTAACTCCAATCTCAAGGCACCGTTTTTCCTTGCGCAAGCACTTGCAAAAAAATTGGGCGAACATCACGGCTGCATTATCAATATTGCCGACATCTACGCCGACAAACCGCTCAAGAAACACAGTGTTTATTCCATCGCCAAAGCAGGCAATGTCATGCTCACTAAAACACTCGCGCAAGAGTTAGCACCGCAGGTGAGAGTCAATGGTATAGCGCCGGGAGCCATTCTCTGGCCTGATGACAGCCATAAAAATCCGGAAGACCAATTATCGGATGACGGAAAAGAAAAAATGCTGGCCAAAATTCCACTACAGCAACGCGGCCAAGCACAAGACATAGCGCGGACAGTTTTGTTTTTAACACAATCGCCTTACATTACCGGGCAAATACTCACTGTCGACGGCGGACGCTCAATTACGATTTAGCTTTTATTCCCAATTATAGCCGCATGATTGGAACGCAATTATCGGCAGCGGTAGTTGGATCTAGTGTTAACGTCAGGACACTGAGATAACTTTACCATTCCACCCAAAATCAATTACCCACAAGGACTGTGACGCCCGATCATAATCAAGCCATAAATCACGATAGTTTTTTTGTAACTGTGGATGGAGTCCATCAGGCGCGATTTCGGAGAGAGGCAAAAGTACGAATGCATTTTTGGTAATTTCAGCACGCGGTAATTCGATATCGCTTTCTACTCCCACAAAATCTCCGTAAGTCAATATATCGATATCCAACGTACGAGGACTGAACTTTGATCCATTGCGCTTGCGGCCATTATTGTCTTCGATACGCTTTAAGGTTTCTGACAATTCGACAATCGATAAAGTCGTATTAGCACCAACCACCAGATTTAAAAAATTACTTCCGTCAAAGCCGACTGATTTACTTTCATAAACCGATGATATTTGTAAGTCACCCAACAACGCTGCAAGCGCATCCAACGCCGCTGTAATATTTTTATGGCGATCAACATTGCTGCCCAAGCTTAAATAAATTGCCGTCATTCGGGTTTTGCTCCGCGCTCAATCAGCAAACCCACATCGCGCGCACCGCGCACCGCACCGGGTTTACTCAATCGCAAACGCAACCAGGGCACATTAAATTCCACGCGAATCACTTGCGCAATCTCTTCTGCCAGTGTTTCCACCAACAATGCGTTGCGATTTTCAACATAGGCGATCAGGCGTTTGGAAACAGCTTTGTAATTCAACGCGTGCTGGATATCGTCAGTCTCTGCTGCTTTGCGAATGTCGCTCGCCATTTCCAGATCGATGCTGACGGTTTGGCGCACTTCGCGCTCCCAATCGTAAATGCCAATAATCGTATCAATACGTAAATCGCGAATGTAAACAATATCCATAAGAGATTCTTTTTTAAGTGAAGAGAGTGTATTGAGTGGCCATCGCGCTTTGACATTAATAGCGAGGCCTTCGTGTTGCCCAGCAAGCAAACGCTGGCAACCGGCGTAAGCGATCATGGCACCGTTGTCAGTGCAAAATTCATGGCGCGCGTAAAATACTTTTGCACCGATTTTAGCGAGGGTT
>CAIOHY010000043.1 GCA_903858205.1 uncultured Cellvibrio sp. | reverse complement strand
TACATGATGGACAGTATTTTTGCGTTTACCGATTATCCCATTCGGTTGTTAATGAAGATCGGCGCAATAGGCTCATTTTTCTCCATAGTGCTTGCCATGGTGATTGCCAGTGCGCGTATTCTCGGCTACATCGAAGTGCCTGGTTATGCGGCAACAATATTGGCTGTGTTGATATTAGGAGCATTGAATTTATTTGGATTGGGGTTGGTCGGAACCTATGCCTGGCGCAGCTACGAAAATAGCAAGCAGCGACCGCTGGCTGTTATCGCCGCAAGACTGAACAATCAAAAATCATAGTGCCGTATACCTATAGGTGTCAGGGGAGATCAATATGGACAAAATCGCATCGCGTCCAACAAGCACGTTTTATGCGGCATTGAATTTTCTCAGCAATAGCGAGGATTCAACCAAAGAATGGTTTGAGGATTTTTCTGCAGCGGTAGATAAAGGCGAGTTGGGTTTATACAAATCCGCCCAGGGCGTGGAGATCTACTATCGCTATTTAAACTGGGATTCTGATTTTTTTGCTGTTCCAACTTATCGAATTGATTATTCATATATTCCCGATGAGATTAGAAATTCCAAAGAGCCGTTTGAAGAATTGTTCGCGCATTTGCAATCACAACATCGTGAATTTTACTTGTTTGCGGAAGTGCCGTCGGAAGACATTCAGTCTCTGTCGAGTATGACTGCGGCAGGTTACCGTTTGATCGAATCGCGCCTCACTTACTTTAATGACCAGATCCAAGAGTTCGATCTGTCACGACGCTACGCCACGCGCCAAGCAACGGTAGATGACATTGGTGCACTCACCAAAACAGCCATTGAGGCAGTAAATATTTTTGACCGCTTCCACGCCGATGATTTTTTTACCACGAATGAAGCGGATAGATTCCTCGCCAAATATACCGAAAATTCCGTGCTGGGTTTTGCCGATGAGGTGATGGTTCCCGCCGAGGGTTCCGCCAATGCATTTCTGACTGCAAATTATGTTAATTCACCAAGATGCCTAAATCATAAAAAAATAGCAAAGATGGTGTTGTCGGCTGTCGCCACTGAGCGCAGAGGTTGGTACGTGAAATTAATTGGCGAAATGACGCAGAAATTTAAAGAGCAGGGTGTTGATATCGCTTTTATGACGACGCAATCAACCAATAGAGCTGTGCTTAAAGTATGGGCCTCGTTTGGATATCGTTTCGGCAAAAGCGCGCACATTTTGTCAAAACATTGCCGAAAAATTTAAATACAGAGTAGCTTTTCATGACTCAATCATTGAACACAGAAGCCAAACTCCAGGGAGAGCATGTCTATGTATATCCTGGCAGCGACATTGATTCGGATGCTGTAATTGACGGCTTTACGCAGCTATGGAGTGGCTTGGTTATTAAAGCGGGCGTCCGTATTGGCTCTGGTGTTATTTTTTTAAAAAATGACAACAATTCCACCAATACCTATGTTGCTGAAAATGCAGTAATTGGTGCAGGGTGTATTATCGGCGTTGATGTGACTATCGCGCAGGGCGCTATTTTAGAGCCAGGTGCAGTGGTGCTGCAGAACGTTCCTGCGCATGCCATTGTGGGCGGCAATCCCGCCAGGATTACTGGTTACACGCAAACGGATGATATTACCCGCGATAGTAATTTAATTACCGCACCAAATGACGATATCGTTAATATCGGCGTTAACAATGTCACCCTGCATCGCTTTAAGTTGGTAAAAGACTATCGTGGCGATTTATCAGTAGGCGAATTCACTAAAGAAATTCCATTTGAGCCTAAACGTTATTTTCTGGTATTTAATGTTCCATCCGAAAAAACTCGTGGTGAACATGCTCATCACGAGTGCCATCAATTTTTGATTTGCGTTAAGGGTTCCTGTTCAGTCGTGGCTGATGACGGAGTGTTGCGCCGTGAAGTTTTGTTGGATCAGCCTAATCTGGGGCTCTATTTGCCGCCGCTAACCTGGGGTATCCAATACAAGTATTCACCCGATGCGGTGTTACTGGTATTTGCGTCACATTATTACGCGGCCGATGATTATATTCGTAACTATGAGGAATTCTTAGTCGCTATAGAAGCAAAACATAATGCCGTTAATTGATAAACTAAAATCCCAAACCCTGATTAAGGATGGCCTGCGCTTTTTGGTTGGTGGTGGGCTTAATACTGCTATCAGCTACCTTGCCTATCTATTCTTCCTATTGTTTACCCATTATCAAATAGCCTATGCACTGAGTTGGGTAGTGGGCTTGCTGATTATTGTTATTTTTTACCCCTCTAGAGTATTTGTTGGCAGCCAAAATTCCTGGAAAAAAACGACGCTCTTAATAGCGCAATATGTGCTTGTGTTTTTTTTCGGTTTGCAGTGTCTGAAATCGCTGGTGGTATATGTCGGCGTATCTGAGCAATTGGCTGCACTCTTCACTATGGCGTTCACAACCGTGTTAAATTTTCTGCTGATGCGGCTTCTATTCAGACGTTCTTTGTTTCGCTGATTATTCAGCATCCCGGCGGGATTGATGGATAGCAAAAGCTATGCGTCGTTTTTCATTACGTGCTGGCGTGGCCACCATGAGAAAAAATTCTTTGATAGAGCGCAATAGATGGATACGAAAAAAACCCACTTAAGACATGTTGATGGCTTGAGAGCACTGGCAGTACTAGGAGTGATCTTTTTTCATTTTGGCATTCCCGGTTTTTCCGGTGGATACATCGGCGTTGATATTTTTTTTGTCATCAGCGGTTTTTTGATCACCCGGATTATTGTTGCCGAAATTGAACTGACCGGCCAGTTTGGTTTTATTAACTTTTACCAGCGTCGTGTTAGGCGGCTATTCCCCGCACTGTTATTTGTATTAATTCTGACTTCACTAGCAGCACTGGTATTATTTACCCCTGAAAACTTGGTTCAGTATGGCGGCTCTTTGGCCTCAGCTGCGTTGTCGGCATCGAATGTTCTGTTCTGGTTTGAAAGTGGTTATTTTGATTCGGCCTCCCACATCAAGCCCCTTCTGCATACATGGTCTTTAAGTGTAGAAGAGCAGTTCTATATGATTTGGCCATTGCTACTCTTATTGATGGCCAGTAAAAGTAAAAAAATTGCCGCGATTATTATTCTCGGTCTGGTGAGTTTCGCTTTAAATCATTACTACGTTAGTGCGGTTCAGCCCGGCTTTGAGTCAGCCTTATTCTTTTTGACACCGTTTCGAGTATTTGAATTTTCGTTTGGTGCAATTTGTGTTTATCTGGAAAAAAACTATCCAGCCAACCGCCCCGCACTTGAGTTCAGCGCTTTGTTGGGTTTAACACTGATTGCCTACAGTTTTATTACACTTGATCAATCTTCGCTGTTTCCGTACTTCAATGCACTGCCCTGTTGTTTGGGGACGGCACTGGTTATTTTGTCGCGCGGTAGTCTGGTTTCAAAATTGTGTCTGGAAAATAGGTTGACGGTTGCTATAGGCCTATTGAGTTATTCGCTCTATCTGGTGCATTGGCCCATTTATGTTTTTGCCCGCTATATTTTTATCGATGTGTCTTCGGCTGTAATGATTTCGGCAATGTTTATTGGTTCATTGCTGCTTGCTATTATTAGCTATTTCTATATAGAGCGACCATTTCGCCATGGGGCAACTTCCTGGCATAAAAGCTGGGTTTATAAACTCTCTCTTTCCGGTATGTTGCTTATGTGCTTGCTTGGCCTTGCACTTAAGTTATCGGATGGATTAGTTTGGCGCTATTCATCAGCACCATTAAGTCCATCGCAAATTGACGAAGGTAAGGGAAAGCGTTTTAAGGACTTACACTCAGCTTGTAATTTGTTGGTATTGGAGGATTCCGGGCGCTGCCATCTGGATAGGCCTATTCAAATTTTGTTGTTCGGCAATTCCCATGAGCCGGACGGTTACAATATGTTTAATTATCTGTACGGGAACAATCCACAAGTCAATATTATTTCATTCGGTACGGCGAATGACTGCGTTTTTGTTGTTAATCAAAATGGATTGACTTCAAGTACTCTGGCCTTGGATTGCGCCCGGCGCTTTGCCACACTAAACAACCCGGAATTTATTAATAAGCTGACGCATATTGTCTATAGCACCCATACCGGTTTTGATTATGTAGCCAAGGATTTGTGGGCGGTGCTCGCCAATCTTAGCTCTAGAAACAATCAACTCAAAGTCATTGCACTAGGCAGCTACTTAGCCACGTCCATTGATTGCGCAACTATTAGAAACAAGGAGGGTAATTATGATGCCTGTAAAAAGACGGAATACATCACCTATTTCAATCCTGATGAACGCGCATTATCTAGAGTGCCGGACGTAAAGACGCTGAACTATCTCTATATCAGCAAAGTTGATTTACTTTGTCCTGATAGGAAACTGTCATCCTGTTTAACCTTTGCCAATGGTGAGCCTATGTTTTATGACGCGCATCATTTGTCCTATGGTTTTGCGCAACATGTGGCAAAGTTAATTGCACTTAATTATGAAACCCCCTTGAGGCGATTAGGTTTGCCAAAACCATTAAGTACAGAGTAAAAATGTGTGTCATTAACTTCTTCTTTTCACGAAGATCGGAGTTGAGAGGTGCAGTTTGTTCGCCCGCGACCTAATTAAGTGGGCAGTAATTAATTTCGCTTTACGGGATTTTTTAAGCCAAATAATTTTCATCGAGTAGCTAGCTAATGTTACTAAACCAGATATTGAATCCAAAAAACAATAACTTTGACTTGCTTCGCCTTATGGCCGCATTGCTGGTGATCTATGGGCACTCTTATGCCTTTGTGCCTACCGCTGTAGTTACAGACTGGGTCGCGGGTTTGCTTGGATTCGATTATTCCGGGTCTTTGGCGGTAAAGTTTTTCTTCATGCTCAGTGGTCTTTTGGTGACTGCAAGTTTGTTAAATCGGCCGCGTCCTGTTGAATTTGTGGTCAAACGTGCAGCGCGTATTTTTCCGGGTCTGTTTATTTGTTTGTGCGTATCGGTTTTTGTCGTCGGGCCCTTGTTTACTACTTTGCCGTTGGCTGAGTATTTCTCTCACAGTCAGACGTGGAAATATTTGATCGACAACGCATTTTTGTATGAAATTCAGTGGCACTTACCGGGTGTGTTTACAGAGAGTAAGTATGGTCTAAATGGCTCTTTGTGGACCTTACCTTTAGAGGCTCTTTGCTATTTGTTTTTGGCGGCATTCTATGCGCTTGGTGTTTGGCGGTCAGTGTGGCTTGCGAATTTGGTGCTGTTTGGCGTTTTGTTCCTGTCGTTTGTGATGCCACGATATCTACCCTCCTCATTTTCCAATAGCCCGGAAGCTTATCTATTGCCGGGATGCTTTGCTCTGGGAGCACTGTTTGCGACCAACCAAAAAATTATTTCGATAAATCTTAAGGGTGTATTCGCGTTAGGATTGTTAACGGTAGTGTTCTGGCCGACCGGTATGAAGATGAGCGTTTTCTATTTATCATTTTTCTATGCCTGCCTTTATTTTGGCTCACTCAAGTTCATTGTAGAAAAGTTAAAAATTCCTGCCGACCCCTCTTATGGTGTTTATATCTATGGTTTCGTAATTCAGCAATGTTTGGGGCACCTTTTCCCAGACAAGGGAATTGTATTTCATCAGTTAACTGCAGCAGTTGTTGCGATCACAGCCGGGACAATATCTTGGTATCTGGTAGAAAAACCCGTTATGTATTTAGTGAAAAACAGACTGGCAGACCAAGGGGCGCTCATGAATTTAGGGCAAAGCGGGATGATTTATGTTAATCGTGGCGTTGATCTTATAACGGCGAAAAATTCATTCACCTTTGTTGCACTGCTATTGGGTGCCTGGGCGATGCATTTTGTGGCGGTGTATTTTATATTTCCGGGATACTACAATCCTTTGTCTTTTCATCATTCGGATTTTTATATTCCTGCTTCATTCGCCTTTGCAACGGGCGATGCATACAGTTTTGCAAATTTGCTGAACTGGCCCAGGCCGCTTTTTATGTATTCTTATAAATTGAGTGGTTATTTGGGGCACGCTGGTAGTGTTGCCTGGGTTGTGGCTATTGTCTTTCTTAATTGTGCGCTTATGGCTTTGTTGCTCAAGCGTGTATTAAGCTTGAAGATAGATGTCTTTTTTTGCTTGTTCTATCTTATCTATTGTTATCTATTGTTCTCGCAACCCTATTTTTACACCTTCTACTCGCAGGACATAGGCTCGCAATTGTCGTTCCTGTTTTTGTTGTTGGGTGTTTTAGGTTTTATGGGTGTTGTTGATAGAAGCCTGCTTCATGCGAGCCTTATCTTATTTGTCTGTGCGAGTTGTGCATTTTTGGTGAAAGAGACTTACCTAGTCTCTATAGGTTTTGTTGCCTTTTGCTGGTTTGTTTACTACCTCAAGCAGAATCCTGTTAGAGCCATTGCTCCTGGTTTGGCTATTTTATTTTCAGGGATTATTGCTGCATTAGTGAATTTCAAAACCAAATCAGTATTTGTGAATCCAGACGCAGAGCAAGGGTCGCCTTACCATATTGTGTTAAGCCCGTTCAGTATCATTAAACAGTTGGCGCATTATGCCAATGAAGCCATTGCTCCAGCATTGGTGGTGGTTTTTTCGCTGCTATTGTTCCAGCTTTACAAAAGCTATCAAAATCGAATTCTGTTGATCTCTTTCTTTGCGTGCGCACTATTTGCATTATTAGCGTGGCTCCCCAATGCCTTGTTGCCTTTCCATCACTATCAAGGCTATTCCTTTAACGGGCTGTATGTTTTTTTTGCAGTGACTTTTTTTGCTGTAAAAATGCTTCAGGATCAACTCTATTCTAAAAAAATTCTATTGGCATTTACTGTGCTCGCCCTGCTAAGCCCACTGTCGAGTTTGCATAATTATGGTGACACCAGAAATACCTGGGTGATTGCGCAGGAAAAAATCCAAATGAATATGCTGGCGGGCTTTCGCACTGCAACGGCGCAATTATTACCACTTGATAGCAGCGCTAATGTGTTGGTTTCCGGAATAACAGCACCTTTTCACCCATTTGTATTCCCGGAATCTATCCGCTCGTTTAAGGGTGGGGAAAAAGCCAATTATTATTTTATAGTGCCGAAAGAGTTTCCAGCCAATCAGGGTAAAAAAGTCGATCTGGTTAATTTTATCGGTGAGTCTGACAGAGGCTCGATCCCGTATGATCAGGAGTGGAAATTTGATGATCAAGGGAATTTGGTAGAAATCTTGAAGCGGCAGTAAATCGTTGCCTGCAGATGTGGGGAGTGGCGCACCCGACAGGATTCGAACCTGTGACCAACGGCTTCGGAAGCCGCTACTCTATCCAGCTGAGCTACGGGTGCTGGAAGGAAACATTATGACTTGAGGGCGGCGATTCTACTGTCCTTGGTCGCGCCCGTCTACGGTAAATCAATTCTCTTATTTGTGATTTAAATCGATTGTCAAATCGTGAATGCTCAGTTCCTTGGTGATCTGCGTTGAGCCTATGCTTTCGCTCATGGTGCCGAATTGGAAATCGGCGATCATGCGCTCCAGGCGTGGCAGGCAGCGGTGCAGGTTGGTGTAGTGGCGGAAGTTGCTGAACCAGCTGGCGTTGGGCACGCGCGGTTGTTCCGGGTCTATCTCCCAGGGGTGCAGATAAAAGATCTGTGGTTTGGTTTGGTCGAGGCTCGCGCGTTCGAATAACCATTTTGATAATGCATAGGGATATTGGCGAAAGTAACCGCCGCCTGCTGCGGGAACTGATTGGCCAAACACTTTGGCGGTGGTTAAAGGAAATTCAAGCAGGCTCGCGCCGCTGTTGGTAATGATGCGATAGGGTTCTTCGGGGCTGCCGGGAATGCCGTAGTTATCGTGGCGGGTGGGGAAGATACTTGAATCCCAAGTGAAACCCAGCTCGGCCAATATATCCAATGCCCAAAGCGATTTGCGCGTGATCGAATAACTTGCCGCGCGATAGCCGGTAATCGGTGTTTGCGCCAGATCTTCCAATAGAGTTTTGGACTTGGCGGTTTCTGCGCGAAAGATATCCTGATTTTGTTTGTAAATCAGTTGGTGGCTGTAGCCGTGGGAGGCGATCTCGTGCCCTTGGGCGCGAATGGTCTTTATCAGCTCGGGGTAATGCTCAGCGACCCATCCCAATACAAAAAACGTAATTTTGATATTGGCATCATCAAACAGCTGCAGTAGTCGATGGGTGTTTGCCTCCACGCGCGATGGCCAATTCTTCCACTCGCTTGGTTTGATCACATTGGCGAAGGCGGCGACGTGATAGTAATCTTCCACGTCTACCGTCATGGCATGGGTGACCTTGGTCTGCGCAGCGGTTGTCTGAATGGACTGGATGTGGGGCATGTGTAGTTTGCTCGGGAGTTTGGGTTTAACGGATTGCGTAGTAAGCGCGATACCATTCAATAAAACGTGCAACACCTTCCTCAATGGAGGTTTGCGGTTGGTAGCCTACGGCCTCGGTAAGCGAATCCACACTGGCGTAGGTATCGGGGACGTCACCCGGCTGCATCGGCAGAAAATGCTTTACTGCTGTTTTGCCCAAGCCTTGCTCCATCAATTCAATAAACCTCATCAGCTCCACGGGATTGTTGGAGCCGATGTTGTATATGCGATAAGGCGCGGAGGAGCTGGCCGGATTTGGATGTTCGCCAGTCCAGCCGTTATCGGGTTGGGCCGGGTTGTCCAGCGTATGGAGAATGCCCGCCACTATGTCATCTATATAGGTGAAGTCGCGGCGATGATGGCCGTGATTAAATACATCGATTGGCTCGCCGCGTGCGATTTTATGTGCAAACAACATGGGCGCCATATCCGGGCGACCCCAAGGGCCGTAGACGGTGAAAAAACGCAGGCCGGTTGTGGGAATCCGGAACAGGTGGCTGTAAGTATGCGCCATCAATTCATTGGACTTTTTGGTCGCCGCATAAAGGCTGAGAGGGTGATCAACATTGTCGCCCTCGGCAAAGGGCATGTGCGTGTTTGCACCATAAACCGAACTGCTTGAGGCGTACACCAGATGCTCAGTGCCAAAGTTGCGGCAGGCTTCCAGAATATTTAAGAAGCCGGTGATGTTGGAGTCGACATAGGCTTGCGGGTTGCTCAGCGAATAGCGCACGCCCGCTTGCGCCGCGAGGTTGATTACGCGGTTGGGTTGATATGTTTTGAGAACCTGATCAACTGCGGTTTTATCTTCCAGTCCAATTCGCACATCGGTAAAACCGGTTTGTGCGTTCAGTAAATCGAGTCGCGCCTGTTTAAGTTGCACATCGTAATAGTCGTTGAGGTTGTCGATCCCAATAACCTCATCGCCGCGCGCCAACAATTGTTGGGCTACCGCGGCGCCGATAAATCCTGCTGTACCGGTAACGAGAATTTTCATGTCAGAGACGGGCGTCTACGGCGTTTTTGGGCAGTATATGTTTAACGTCGAAGAGTACATGATTGGGTGCGCCCAGGGCGCGAATGCCTTCGGCTCCCAGCTCGCGGAACACATCGTGTGCGACACAGATAATGATCGCCTGATAACTGCCGGGAACAGGTTTGTCGATCAAATCCAAACCGTATTCGTGCTTGGCTTCGGCGGCGTCGGCCCAGGGATCGTAAATTTGTACATTGGTGTTGTAGTTGCGCATCTCTTCAATAATGTCGATGACGCCGGTATTGCGCAGGTCGGGGCAATTTTCCTTAAAAGTCAGACCCATGATCAACACATTGGAGTCGACCACATGGGCTTTGCGTTTGGTCATCATCTTGACTACCGAGTCGGCAACGAAGGCGCCCATGCGGTTATTGATGCGCCGCCCGGACAATATCACTTCCGGGTAGTAGCCCACTTGCTGCGCTTTGTGAGTCAGGTAGTAGGGGTCAACACTGATGCAGTGGCCGCCCACCAAACCCGGGCGGAAGGGCAGGAAGTTCCATTTGGTGCCAGCGGCTTCAAGCACCTCAAGCGTATCAATTCCGAGGCGATGGAAAATCAATGCCAGCTCATTCACCAGTGCGATATTGAGATCGCGCTGAGTGTTTTCGATCACCTTGGCCGCTTCTGCAACTTTGATACTGCCTGCTTTATGCGTGCCAACCACCACGATTTTGCGGTAGAGCGCATCTACATAATCGGCAACCTCCGGCGTTGAGCCCGAGGTGATTTTGATAATGTTGTGCACGCGACGTTGCTTGTCGCCAGGGTTGATTCGCTCCGGACTATAACCCGCAAAAAAGTCTTCGTTAAAACGCAGGCCGGAAGTCTGCTCGATAATCGGAATGCAGACCTCTTCGGTGCAGCCTGGATATACGGTTGATTCAAAAATAACGATAGCGTTTTTCTTGATAACACGACCAAGCAGTGCAGACGCTTTTTCCAAGGGGGTGAGATCGGGTTGATAGCTATTGTTGATCGGAGTGGGGACAGTGACGATATAAATGTCGGCACCTTTGATATCGGCTTCTTCAGTGGTGAAAGTCAGCAGCTCGGTCGCTTGCAGTTCCTCCGCGGTCAACTCCAGTGTGTGGTCAATACCATTGCGTAATGCATCGACGCGCGCGTTGTTGATATCAAAACCGATGGTGGTAATTTTCTTGCCAAATTCAACGGCGAGCGGCAGGCCGACATAGCCTAAACCGATAATACAAAGCCTTGGGTTGCTTGCGAACATGATTATTCCTTAGCGGGGGTTTGATCCACGGACGGGCGACTAAAATACCATATTCGCTTTAAGTTTAAATGGTGGCAGCGGATTCAAATGCGAATTGGCCATGTTCATCGACCAATCAAGTGCTGGCGGGAATAAATCGAAATATTGTCACAAACCTTGATATAATCCGCCGCTCTTAACTTTTTCGCCTATCAACTTGAAGGAATCGGGTTTGTCTTACATTCGTTTGAATAAACACTACATTCATCTTCCTTACCTCTATTTGGGGGTTGTGGATGCATTAATTGTTGGTGGTGTTACCTGGTTTGTGCAGTATTTTGGTTTCAGCGCTAACTCTGATGAGTTGTCGGGCGGCGCAAGTGCTTCCTGGCAGCCAATAGTGACACTCGCATTTGTGCTGAGTTGTTGCACCCTGTCGATGGGGGTATATACAGCACTAATTCGCGAAGGTTTCTCAAGCATGGTTCTGCGTACCATGGTGAGTTTTTTCCTCTTGGGTAGCATCTCTCTTTATCTGATTAATCTGCTGCTTGATGGCACCTTTATCGATCAATCGTTAATTTTTTGGAGCGTACTTTTATCGACGTTGATGGTATGCGTCTCGCGTTGGATATTTGTCAAAATCGTCGATGTAGATCAGCTAAAGCGTCGTGTAGTTATTTATGGTGCAGGCAGGAAAGCCAACAAGCTACTTGCTGATCTCGCGCCCGACGTGAATGTACTGGGCGTTAAAATTGTGGGGTGTATACCCAGTGCAAACGAAGCCATCGCAGTGGACCCTACTTTAATCATTCACGAGCCGACGGATTGGCTTGCATTTGCCAAGGAGTTTCAAATTTCTGAAATTGT
>CAIOHY010000042.1 GCA_903858205.1 uncultured Cellvibrio sp. | reverse complement strand
GCTAAGTGCTGACTGCCAAAGCCATGGCGTTCATGGCTTTGGTGTTCAACGAAAACTAACGTTTCATCGCCTCAAACATTTTCAACTCCCAAGGGCGCATCGCCAGCAGCAATCCTAAATGTTGACGCTTATCCAGCGGCAGTTTTGCATCAGCCTGATTCAAGGCAGCCGCTTCCTGGGTTATTTGATTCAATCGATTTTTTATAATCGCCGCTGAAGCCGCTGAGTAGCTTCCGCGCATATAAAAACGAAATGCCTGCTCCTGGCTGAAATCGCCTTCCATAAATTCCACAATCACATCGCGGCTCATAAATCGCTCCAAGGGGCCGCCGGGAATCCAGCGAAAATCTTGCGCAATTAGCAATTTGTATTTATTGCCCGGCAAAAGCTGCAACATTTTTAATTTGTCCAGCCGTGCCAAGAGCCGAATGCATTCGTGCTCCGAGATTTGGTAGCGGGTAATCATATCGTTGAATGACCAACCATCCCGTGCACACACGGCTACTAACAGCAGTTTTTTATCGGCGATCAGCTCTTCTTCTTGCTCTTGTGTTAGTTGTGTAAGACGGTGTTCTTTTTGCGTATTCAATAAAAACAAATCCGACAGGCTCAATTCCAATAAAGCACAAATTTGTTCAAGCCGCTCTAGCGTAAAACTCTGGCTGGAAAAAATGCGTTTGATATTGGCTTCACTTAAATCCAGCGCTTGGGCTAAATCCTTGTAAGTGATATTGCGGGCCTTGAGTAGTTGTTTGAGGGTATCGCACAGGGTGGTGATTTGGCTCACGGTAGCGGATTCCTATACTTTTGGTTTTGCAGCAGTCTACCTTATTCAAGAAAATTTACAGCAGAACTTGTGCTCGCCATAGTGCGCACATCGCCGGTTAACACCAACCAATTGATGTTAGTCAGCGCGATAATCTCTCAACGACTAAAGGAATTTTTTATGAAACAGTTTCACAAAATACTCAGCCTTGGTGTAGTCACAGTAATGTTGAGCCATGCCGTGCTAGCAGCGGACAGTATTGGCAACGCAGCCGCTTCGGTTAAACATTCCGGCAAGGCGATCAAACACGGCGCAGTTGCATCGGGGCAATTGGTCAGTGGTGCGGTGGCGGTCCCGCTCGTGGTAGTGGGTGAGATTGGTAAAGCGAGTGGCAAAGCCGGCGAAGCATTAATGGATGTTGCTACTGATAAACAACCGCTGGAAATTAGCGATGAAAACATTACAGCGGAACCAGCTCCATCCGTTGTGATGGCATCACCTGCTGTGCAAAAAAAGTCTGCCGATATTGAGAGCCAACAGTTGCGTTGATGTGTCGGGTAAATATTCGCACATCCCATTGAAGGAGTTGGGCGCAAGGAAGCGGTTTAAAAAAATTAGGCAACCGTGAATTGTCAGGAAACAAAAAAATGAAAATTTATCGACTGATTGCTGTGCTCATGCTGTGTGTATTTAGCGATACGCTATCTGCTGGAAGCACAGCAAAAGCTGAGGCGCAATTTGAAGCCGAACAAATTACCGTTTTTGCAAAACAAGTAGAAAAATACGCAGCAGCACAGGGGGCGCGAGTGTTTATTATTGCCCGTGTAGGGCGGCCACCAGAAGAATTGCCAAAGGGGGTAACCTTTACTCATACGGCAATCGCCATCTACTCCACTATTAGCTTACCTGATGGTAAAACTGTAAAAGGCTATGCGATTCATAACCTTTATCAAAATGATAAAAAACGTGACCACAGTGATTTGGTGATTGACTATCCAGTCGATTTTTTTTGGGGCGCACATCAGTTACGTGCGGGCGTTATTATTCCATCGCCAGATTTACAACAGCGCTTAGTGCAAGCCTATGCAAATGGTGTGGATAAAGCAGTGCATCGGCCCGCCTATTCAATCTTGGCAAATCCCTTTAATGACCGCTACCAAAATTGTACCGAATATACCTTGGATGTGATTAATGCCGCTATTTACCAAACGACAGACTATCAACAACTAAAAGCCAATACCAAAGCGCATTTCAAAGCACATCCGATTAAGGTGGGTGGGTTGAAATTATTAGTGGGTAGTCTGTTAATGGAGGATGTAAAAATACAGGATCATTCAG
>CAIOHY010000041.1 GCA_903858205.1 uncultured Cellvibrio sp. | reverse complement strand
CAATAGCGTCGCTGCCAATTTGCAAATCTGGTTGTATACCGTCGAAAAAGCGCTGGGCCGCACGCCCATGATTTACACCGGCCCTTCATTCTGGAATCAAACAATAAATGCAGATTTTTCCAAATACCCACTCTGGGTTGCGGAATATGGTGTGACTGAACCAAAAATTCCATTTGGTTGGACTACATGGAATTTTTGGCAGTATTCACAAAGCGGAAGTGTTGATGGGGTTACGGGAAATGTGGATTTGGATGTATTTGCTGGGTCCATATAGTATTTTTTACATAACGCCTACTAATATCCAGCCTAGGAAAAGCGTTATTCACCAAGCGGATCTATCCCTTGATTTTCCAGCCAGGTGATCACTTCACCATATTTATTTATAATGTTCAGAGAATCCTGATCTAATAAATTAAAATCTTCATCTGTTAGAGATTCAATATCGTCTACTTCTGCCAAGTCTAATAACAGGTCGAATATTCCATTGATTTCCTCTCCATGCTCATCCAAATAAAGGAAAGCAGTATCTTTATTTATTGCCACATCCTCATCAACACTTTCTGTTGTAGTTTTTATCACACCCTGTTCAACATAGTGCTTAAAGTTCGATACGCCTGAACCGCTATGCTTCCAATTCGCCAAACCCGAAGAGTGTTTAAAATTGCCAACAGATTGGCCACCGGGTTTCGTTGCCGAACCACGCAGGCGTGCGGCGCGTTTGGGGCCGCTTTTTTTAGGTGTTGAAGTAACATTAACAGAAAGGATTTCATCGCCAATTGATGCGCCACTATGATCTTCTACATCGTTTAAATAATTTGCTTTGCACTCAAAAACAGACACGGGAGAATCATTAGTATCTGATCGCTCCCCGGAAACTTTTACATGATAAAACACGCCTTTATCCTGTGCATTGGCATTCACGAGCGCTTGCTTAACGCCATATTCCACTGTGCGTAAATGGACTCCGTTCGCAGATGAGGTAATTGGAAACAAGTTTTGCTCTACACCAAAACCACCCAGATCGTGATTGAGTAAATGCCCGCGAATCATATTGTCATTAGGAAATGTTTTGCGTAGGGATGTGATGAATTCTTTTTGCGGTCCGCCTGTTTCAGACCCTCTGATGGCTTTCGCAGGATCCAGATACGCTTTCATTTCTACACCTACATTTTGATCCCTACGCGACGCCGCTCTGTGGTCATAGTAGTTGTAGGTTCCCGTGGTATGCTGGATGTCCGTTTTGCGCTGGATAATTTGTTGCTGTTGGAGTTGTGCACGGGTAGATATGCGCTCATCAATAAAAGCAGGCGCAACCGGTTTGCGATCTGTATTAATTCGCATTGACTCGGTTATTGCTGTTTTACTGGAATATGCCATAACCTATCCTCGAAGTATCTTGTACTTTTAATTGTGGATTGCACGCAGCGTTGTTTCTGTTGCACAACGGCTTCGTGGGTTAGGGGTAGGTGTTGCTCTTTTCCTAAAGCTATATGGAGCGCCCTTTAGAGAAAAAGTGATGCAATCCCGGCAGCACCCAATAAAATTCCACCAACAACACCCAGTTTCTTTAAAAATGACCAAGGTTCCTTCGGCATACATTCTGTATAGGGGCCTTTACCATTCGCTGATACCGAGGTCGGAATTTTTTTCAAGCGATTCTTATGAGAAGAGTATTTTGAATCACTTGTTTTAATTCCTCCCCCAGCGAGAATACTATCCGCTTCAATGTCAGTCATATCTGTAGTATCGACGTTATAGGTAAGTGCATCCCCAACGTTTGCATTTTCCAAATCCTGATCAAATTTTTTCTCAACTTCCTTTTCCCAAGTGTTTTCCTCAAAACTGCGCAGCCAAGGTCGTACATTACTATTGTTTCCCTTTCCACCGATGCGGTTGGGAATCATATGAGCACTCATTAAATTGCCTGTCCACCCTAGTGCAACCAGTGTCTCATTCACATCGCTCGCAATACTACTATCAGCTTTGCTTCCACCAGACGATAACGATGCCGGCCAATTGTGCCGATTAAATCCCGCCGGGCGGGTTACCGTTTTGCTGTAATTTTGTAATTGAACAGGTGCTATGCCTCGGCCACCTATGTCAGCCAGATGTAATATTTTTGTGGCAGATAGCATCTGTTGTTGTTTTAGCTGTGTAGTTGTCGACGAACGTTGATCTGAAAATGTTGGGGCAGCGATTGCGAAAATATTTTTTTTAGGTGATTCTGAATCTTTAGCTAATTGCCTATTGATGTAACTCATCTATTTACCTCAATCAATTCAGTAGT
>CAIOHY010000040.1 GCA_903858205.1 uncultured Cellvibrio sp. | reverse complement strand
TTATTCCGAACATTCTATTGGTGAAGGCTCGGATGTTGCTGCAGTGACTTACGTGGAAATCAAAGTGAAAAACGGCAAACCCGTTTACGGTGTGGGTCAGGATCGCAACATCATTACATCAGCAGTTAAGGCGCTGATTAATGGTGTGAATCGCAGTGGGGCGGTTAGCTGACAAATTTTTGTTATAAAACTCGAAAAGCGCAGTCGGTGAAAATCGGCTGCGTTTTTTTATAGGTGTTCCATAGACAATCAATAATTCATAGTGTTGGCGATGGACTATAGGGTCGGCCAACATGTATAGAAAAATGGTAAATCTATACAAATGACTAGCTATATGTATAAAAAAACGCGTTTTTCTTGGTTCACTGGGAGAAAAGTAACTCTTATAGCTTGTTAACCGGCCAACGATTCGGCCAAATAACCAGATAAAGTTTACAAAATGTGTAAAAAATGTTTTTATATCAATAAGTTAATAATGATCCCAAGCGGCCATCAAAGCGGCCAAGTGATTTCCTTTATCGGGTTTAGTTATGGCCACTTCCATTCTGGATATTGCCCCCTTTATCCCCAGCGATAAATCGTTGGGGCAGTCATTATTGCCTGATAAAGCCATCTCTCTTATTAGCCAATCCGCCAAGCTCACCGGCCAGATTGCGCCATTAACACTGGCTCGCCTTGAACAGCATATGGCGGCTATCAATTCCTACTATTCCAATCTGATCGAAGGTAATGCTACTCGCCCCCATGAAATCCGTGCCGCCCAACGCGGCAACTACAGTGGTGATCCAGCCAAACGGGACTTGCAGCAGGAATCGCTGGCGCACATGCAAGTGCAAGAGTGGTTAATTGCGCAAAAACCCGATCTAGATAGACTATTTACGCCTGATTTTATTTGCCGATTACACCGCGAATTTTATCAACGTATACCTGAAAGCTTATGGACCATCAAAGGCGAACAAGGCGAAGCAGTGGATAAAGTTACTCCTGGTGAATGGCGTAAACGCTCGGTAATTGTCGGTCAACATATTCCTCCCGAAGCGGAAGACCTTGCGCCGCTCATGGCAAAGTTTTGCGAAACTTATCACCCTAAAAAATTCAGTGGGGATCGCAAAATTATCGCGCTTATGGCGGCGCACCATCGCTTTACGTGGATTCACCCCTTTATTGATGGCAACGGCAGAGTGGGGCGTTTATTAACA
This sequence comes from uncultured Cellvibrio sp., assembly GCA_903858205.1. GTDB lineage: Bacteria > Pseudomonadota > Gammaproteobacteria > Pseudomonadales > Cellvibrionaceae > Cellvibrio. Next base: position 9,953 of record CAIOHY010000040.1, on the reverse strand, counting down.
GATACCGCATTGAAAGCGGTAGGGTTAGAAAGTTATGGTGCATGGTGTCTCAGCCGAGGCTTGGCTCGCTCATCTACACAGTATAAGAATTTGCTAGCAAATGCCGATGCGCCTCGGCAGGGCGACCATGATGGTCGTGGCCAATTGACAGAAAAAGGATTAATCAATTTTTGCGATTATATGCTGGATTCCGCAATCGATCAGGTAACTTATATTCGTGATTTACTTGAGTTGGGCAAAATGCGTCAACGAATAGAAAGCTATGTGACGGCACGTAATGACGATCGCGTAGCGGGCATTAGTGGGCAATTAAAATCGACGGCGAGTTTGATTTTATTTACGGCCTTTCAGCAGGGCGAAATTGAACGCGCTCAAGCATTGGAATTATGTGCAATGCCTGACCGCAGCGCACGGCGCCTATTAAGCCAATTAAAAAGTGAGGGGCTACTGAGTGAGACCAGCAGTAAATCGCCATTGCGTTGGGAAATTCCTGAGCACGCAGAATCCTGGTATTTTCCTAATCTTAATCTGTAAAAATTAAATAATCGCAAAACATTTTTTTGCCCTTTTTCTGAAAATTGTAATCGACGGTAAAAAATCCCAACCACTTTTCGGCGAGATATTTAGCATCAATGGTAAATAGATTATTTATATTTCTTGCTTCACAAAGTATTCATACAGGCCTATTTTTTCAATACTCGATTAATGTCCCCACAAACCTCGAAAGGAATTTTGATGAAAGCAACACATCTGATTATTTTTTCATTTCTCTTTAGCCTTCCTGTTTCCGCGCAAGAAGATCAACAAAACACCTATCGTGGATCGATTGGTGTTGGCGGCGGCATGCTTTACGGGTTTGATTCGGGGTTGCGCGCGGATTACCGCGTAGCAGAGCAGGTTACCGCTAATGTCGGGATGGGTGTTAATAAGCAAACGCCAACTTTGGGTATGCAATTTCATATACGCTCACAGCACAAGCTCTGGCAACCGCGCGTAGGATTACATTATGGTATTGTCGAGTCGTTGGATGCATCCTTGCCGGTAAGTGGGTCTAGCAATACGTACTATCAAAAAACCTTTCTCTTTAAGGGTTTTATGTTAGAAGCGGGGCAGAGTTTTAACTTTGGTGCATCACGTCGTCACGGATTGGATCTAACCTTTACCCTGCGTTTGGGCAGTGATCAGAAAACAAAAAAACGTGAAGAGCTGGGTTTGGGCGAGGGTTGGTTTGATAATCTCGATCAGGCGTTTGATTCGTTTAATCTTGGTTATAGATACAACTATTAATTCTGATTTTATTGTCACTCGCTGAATCCAATCCGCATTCCTGCACGTCTTATGATTTGAGATGGCCATACCCCCCAACCTGGGAATTTATTTGCCTCTTTGCTAGCGACTTAACCCAGCAGTTGTTGTCGCTGGGGTCTTTCAGCAACTGCGTCAATTGCGGCAGGAGTGGGACTATTGGTTAAGCGATACAAACCAATAAAAAAGCGCAGCCGGTGAAAACGGGCTGCGCTTTTTTGTCTAAAATATTTTTAGATAAAACGACGACGAATAACAAGGCCTGCGAATGCAACTGATAAAAGAACTAGTGGTGTAGGTTCTGGAACTGAAACAGCTAGTGAATCGGGAATACTGCTAATACGCACAGAATCTATTGAGAAGCTGGCTGAATCAATAATGAACCAGTTGTTCGTATTGAAGCGGAAAAATCCGCCGCTAGAAAAACTATGTTGATCGCTCACCAGATTGATATTGTTCAGGGAAAGATCGGAAATCCAATCAAGTCCATCAAATTCAAAACGAATTCCGAGAGTTTTCAGGGAAAAGTCAATTGGATCAAATGCGCCCAATACTTTGTCCAAAAGAATTACATCATTTATGCCTGCTGAACCATTGTGGGCTCTGACATAATCAATGTAGCCGGGAGCAGTGGGTGAGGCAAAATTGCTCTGCAATAAACCTGAATCAACCGAACCGTAATACCAAACTTCAGTGGACGTATCTACACTTTTACCCTCGGCTTTAGAGGTATCAATGACATAAGAACCAGTAATTGAATCACCGTTTTGGTAACCCAGCCCATCGCCAGTGGTGTTGTAGATGAGGCCGGTGTATTCGATATTTACGATTGCTGCCGAAGCAGATGAGGCGAGGAAAAAGAGAAAAACAAAAAGTAATGAAAAACGAGACATTGCTATTCATCCTGTTGAATTGTTGTCAGTCAAATAAGTAAGAGTGTCAAATCATGGGGGCTGTAGTTCGGTTGAAAGTAAATTTTCATCTATTCAACCGCAGGTATTGTAACAATGAAAATATCGCAAGAACAGGCGCGAAAACTGAGGGAATTACCAGATAGTTCAAATAATTACAGTTAAGCTTCAAAGGGTATTTAGCAAAATTCAAACTCCCTGATTTAATTATCACCCATCGAATCCAATCCGCATTCCTGCACGTCTTATGATTTGAGATTGCCAAATTCCCATACCCCCCAACCTGGGAATCTGGCTTTCTTTCCGCATGATTTATCTATCAAGGGCAGCACCCTGAGCTGATAGATAATCTTCTCCGGCAGGTGCTGCTGCCGGAGGTTTTTCCCTTGCTAACGAGTTAGTTTGCGCATCGTCATCAGGTCCATTGATAATCCGCATTACCCAGATATTGAACTCTGTGTTAATTTGCCGTTCTTACTCGCGGCGGCAAATTTATGTGCCGCAAATAATGATTGGGGAAGTGAATCCAATAGGATGAGGCGCGCGTCAAACCTGACTAGCTCCCGCGCAACCACCGCCACTTGATTGGGAAATCATATGGATAGCCTGCAAGAAATCCTCTATACGCTGCGCCAGAATAAACTGCGCACCGGGCTGACGGCCTTTGGTGTCTTCTGGGGTATTTTGATGTTGATCCTGTTGCTCGGTGCTGGGCGTGGGATGGAAAAAGCCTTTCTGGAGGGCGATTTCAACGATACCGCCGACTCCATGTGGATCGAACCCTATATCACCTCTATTCCCTATCAGGGTTTTTCAGTCGGTCGGCAAATCCATTTTACCGAGGAAGATATGGCGGCAATCCGCCAGAATATTCCCGGTGTGCGTTTTCTCTCCAGTGAAAATCCGCTCGGCAATTTTATTAACTCCGATATTTTAGTGAACAACGGCACTCGCTCTGGTGTATTCCAGGTGCTGGGTGTTGCTGACCAATATTTCAATATCAAAGAAAAAGTCGAATTTAATAACGGCCGTCGCCTGAACTATTTGGATAAAGAAGATAGCCGCAAAGTCTGCGTGATTGGCACACGTGTACAGGAGCGACTATTTTCGCCGGGCGAAGATCCGCTCGGCAAAGATATTCAAGTCAACGGCGTTATTTTTAAAGTGGTTGGGATTTTTTACGATAAAGGCAACCAAGGGCGCATGTCAGAGCGCGTTTATTTACCGCTGAGTGCGTTTAAAAAAACCTTTGGCGGTGGCACCTATGTTGATCTGATTACCGTGCGCCCGCAAGAAGGGGTTGATGGCATCGCGCTGGAAGATGAGATTGTTAATTTGCTCAAAGAACGTCATCACATCGCACCCACGGATAATCGAGCCATTTTCGTGATGAATTACGCGCGTGTTACTCAAGACGTTAAGGAAACCTTTGATGGGTTAAACGTGTTTATCTGGTTAGTGGGCATAGGCACTTTGCTCGCCGGTATTGTGGGCGTAAGCAACATCATGATTATCACCGTGCGCGAACGCACGCGCGAAATTGGCATTCGCAAGGCGCTGGGCGCAAATCCCTACTCCATCGTCGGCAGCCTTTTAGGCGAATCCATTTTGGTAACCAGTCTGGCGGGTTATAGCGGTTTGATTATGGGTGTAGCGCTATTGGAAGGCCTCGCTGCGATACTGGAAAAATTAAATATTCGATTGCCCTATTTTCAGCAGCCGGAAATTGATTTGAAAATTGCCGTGGCAGCACTGTTGTTGCTGATTGTCGCCGGCGTTTTAGCAGGTTTAATGCCTGCTCTGCGTGCAGCGCGCATTATGCCGATTGAAGCGATGAGAGCTGAATAATGAAATTCACATGGATTGATTGGGACAAATGGCAAGAAATTTTTGCTGCGCTAAAAAAACAAAAAGTTCGCACTACACTAACCGCCTTTGGTGTTTTCTGGGGCATTTTTATGTTGGTGATAATGCTGGGCTTTGGCCAAGGCTACGGCAACAATGTCGATGCATTATTTGGCGATCGCAAAAACGTCGTGTTTTTATGGCCGTCCAATGTTACGCAGCTTGCCTATAAAGGTCTTCCTAAAGGGCGACAAATTCTACTCACGCAAGACGATGTAGATGCAATCAAACAAAAAATTCCCGATTTGAAAACCCTTGCGGGCATCAATTGGCTGAGAGGCTCGCAATACGTAGTGAATGAAAAAAACAGCGGCTCATTTTGGGTAATAGGTACGCACGGTGGTTGGGCCGCATTAAATACCAATCGCGTAGTGGAAGGGCGTTATATCAACCAACTGGATGAAGATGAATTCAGGAAAGTGGCGGTAATCGGCAAACGGGTGCGACCAATACTATTTAAAGATGAAACCGAGGTTATCGGAAAGTTTATAAAAATCCAGGGAATCAGTTTTAAGGTCGTGGGAATTTATGAATCCAGCGAACCCGATAGTGGTGACCAAAACCAAAGCATCAGTATTTTTCTGCCCAATGCAACCTTGCGCAAAACCTTTAATCAAATGGACCGGTTCAATGAGTTACTAATCCAACCGGGTGCGCACCAGAATACGCAGGAACTCGAAACAGAAATTAAAAAAATCATCTATGAACGACAAAAAATCCATCCAGACGATAAAGGTGTATTGAACACCCACAACAGCGAACAGGAATATTTGCAAAACAAAAATCTGGTCGACGGGATCATTGGTTTTAGTTGGATGGTGGCAATCGGAACTATTATCGCCGGTGTAATCGGGGTAGGGAACATTATGTTGGTGGTGGTCAAAGAGCGCACCCGTGAAATTGGTTTGCGCAAAGCCTTGGGAGCAACTCCGGCCAACATCAGTTTAATGATTGTACATGAATCCTTGGTGATTACGCTTATCGCGGGTTACGCCGGTTTAGTCGCCGGTGTTGCATTGCTGGAAGCGGTGAAAGCGATAATGATCAACATGGGCAAGGGCAACGGTATGTTTGCTTCGCCGTTTATCGATATAGGTACGGCATTCACTGCCTTGATTGTACTGGTGGTGATAGGCGCACTGGCCGCGCTTTTACCCGCAATCAAAGCTGCATCGGTAAATCCTATCGTTGCATTGCAAGATGAATAACAGGATGACTAGCACGGCGAATAATTATTTTTACCTGCCTGAATCCAAGCCGCTAGTTCATGCATCAAAGTTAGCAGCCTTATCAATATCACCGATGGTGACAGCAGCCCGAAGTGAATACTGACACTTGTCATCAGAGTGTTAAGCGCGGGTAAAAAAGCCATTCAGCGCTGAAAAAAATCATTAAGCTAGCCTGCGCAATCACCGCGTACAGCAAAGGAAACGAACATGATCAAACTAACGAATATCCATAAGTACTACCACTCGGGCGAGCAACCGCTGCATGTGCTCAAGGGCATAGATTTGCATATTCGTGAGGGGGAATTGGTATCGATCATGGGTTCTTCGGGTTCCGGTAAATCCACCTTGCTGAATATTCTCGGTATTTTGGATACGCACGATAAGGGCGATTATTTTCTCGCCGGGCGCGAAGTCAAAAATCTGAAAGAAAAAACCGCCGCGAAAATGCGCAATGAATTATTGGGCTTTGTGTTCCAGTCCTTCAATTTATTGCCCTTTAAAAATGCTACCGAAAATGTCGCGCTGCCACTTTATTACCAAGGTGTGGGCCGCAAAGAGCGCAATTACCGCGCCGATCAATATTTGGAAATGGTGGGCCTGAGTAGCCGCGCCAAACATATGCCCAATGAATTATCGGGCGGACAAAAACAGCGTGTGGCGATTGCACGCGCACTAGTGACTAAACCCAAAGTGATTCTCGCCGACGAACCCACCGGCGCACTCGACAGCCAAACCACGCAGGACGTCATGGGCTTGATGAAAGAAGTTCATCAGTTGGGTAACACCATTGTGATAGTGACCCACGAACAGGACATTGCCGATCAAACCCAGCGCCAAATTATTTTAAAAGACGGGCTCATTATTTCCGGCAAGCATCATCATTCACATCATGCCGACGACATTGCCGATCAAGATGAAGAAGAGATTCTTGGCTAAGACAATAAGAGTGAGTAAATAACATGCTCGATGGCTTGCAAGAAATTCTTTACACCCTGCGCATGAATAAATTGCGCACCGCCTTGACGGCATTCGGCGTCTTCTGGGGCATTTTTATGCTGATTCTGCTGCTCGGCGCCGGACGCGGAATGCAGAACGGTGTTTACAATGATTTTGGTTCCGACGTATTGGATTTTATTGTTGTCTATACCGGTACAACATCAGTCGCCTACAACGGCCGAGGTGTTGGTCGCTATATTGAATTAACGAAAGACGATATCGCGGCAATCCAACAAAAAGTTCCGGGTGTGCGGTTTGCTGCTTCTGAAAATCAACGCGAAGGGATTTCTATAGTTTACGACAAGAAAAACGGTTCTTTTGGAGTTCACGGTGTACCCGATGACTATTTTAAAATCAAAGAATCAATTCCCTTTAGTTTCGGCCGCAAAATTAATTCAATTGATGATGACCAAATCCGAAAAATAGCGGTTATCGGTAAAGTAGTGAGTGAGCGGCTATTTGGAAAAGATGTCGATCCGGTCGGGAAAAATATTCGCGTCAACGGTGTGGTAATGAAAGTGGTTGGTATGTTTTACGATAAAGGCAATCGCGGACGCGATTCCGAGCGTGTCTACATTCCACAAAATACTTTCCAAAAATTATTTGGCACCAGCGACAAAATTGGTTCTATCTGGTTGCGCCCCAACGCCGGTGTCGATGGATTTGAATTAGAAAAAGCGGTGATTAAATTATTGCAACAACGCCAACAAGTGTCACCGGAAGATAAGCGCGCGATACGTTCATTCAATATGGCGGAACCGGCAAAAATGGTGAATGGATTATTTTTGGCGATTAACGGTTTTATCTGGTTTGTTGGCTTGGGCACACTGATGGCCGGTATTGTTGGCGTTAGTAATATCATGATTATTACTGTGAAAGAGCGCACCCGCGAAATTGGCATTCGTAAGGCGCTAGGCGCAACCCCGTTCGGAATTGTCAGTACACTGTTAATGGAATCTATTTTGGTAACTGCTATTGCTGGCTATGCGGGTTTGGCATTGGGTGTAGGCTTGTTGGAGCTGGTTGCTTTCGGTTTGCGCTCTGCCGGAGCAAATTTACCGTTCTTCCAAAATCCGGAAGTGAATTTTCAGGTGGCGATTACGTCCATTATTTTGTTGGTTGTCGTTGGCGCTCTGGCAGGTTTAGTGCCCGCATTAAAAGCGGCGCGAATCGCACCCATTGAAGCCATGCGCGCCGACTAAGGAGAATATGATGCTGATCGATACCGAAAAGTGGCAGGAAATTTTCCTTACGCTAAATCAACATAAACTGCGCAGCGCACTCACCGCATTTGGTGTGTTCTGGGGCATTTTTATGCTCACCGTTTTACTTGGCGCGGGTAAGGCATTGGAAAACGGTGTAGTAGAAGATTTCAAAGAAATTCCCAACTCAGCGTGGATCTGGTCGCAAAGCCCAACACAAATTGCTTACCAGGGGTTACCCATTGGCCGCCAAATTCAATTAAAAGCGGATGACGTTGAGCGCATTAAAAATAACGTGCCGAGTGTCGGCAGAATCTATGCGCAAAACAGCGTGGGCATTTGGGGCGGTTCACCGGCTTACACCGTGTACAAAAAAAATAACGGCAGCTTTTCTATTCAGGGCACTCATGCAGGCATAGGCAATATCCATCAACAGAAAATGGTGGAAGGCCGTTATATCAATGAAATCGATGATACTAAACGGCGGAAGGTGGCGATTATCGGTACGCGCGTGAAAGAAGTGTTATTCACCAAAGGTGAAAATCCTATCGGCGCTGATATCACCTTGTCCGGAATCAGTTTTCAGGTAGTGGGCGTGTATAAATCCAGCTCGACTAATCCGAATAGTAGCGAAGAAGAAAAAATTTATATTCCCAATGACACACTGCGCTATGCGTTCAATCAAGTGGATTGGGTCGGCAGTTTTGTGGTAATTCCTAAACCGGGCATACATGCCTTGGTTGCGGAGATGGATGTAAAAAAATATTTGGCTGAGCGCAATAACGTTGATCCTAACGATGTAGGTGTGTTTGGCAGTTTTAATTTGCAAAGTGAATTCGACAAAATTTACGGCCTGTTCACTGGCATTAATGTGTTTAGTTGGGTGGTGGCGATTGGCACCATCATGGCCGGCGCGATTGGTGTGGGCAATATTATGTTGATTGTTGTTAAGGAGCGCACCCGTGAAATTGGTTTGCGTAAAGCCTTGGGCGCTACCCCTGCATCAATTATCAGTATGATCGTGCAGGAATCTATTTTTATTACCGCTGTCGCAGGCTATTTCGGTTTGGTAATGGGCGTACTCTTGTTGGAAGGCATCAATAAATTAATGGAAGCCAACGGCGGTAGTGCCGGCATGTTCCGCAACCCCGAGGTGGATTTTAATACCGCTATCAGCGCGGTGGCGGTACTCATTTTCTCAGGATTTTTAGCTTCACTGATGCCTGCCGCAAAAGCAGCCGCAGTGAATCCAATTGTTGCACTGCAAGACGAATAACCGGTTTTTTTATATATTAATTTTAATCAGCAATGTAAGAAGGACACCATGAAAAAGTTTATCTGGTATGCAGTTTTGGGTTTGATCGCTGTTGTGTTTATCGGCACGGCCGTATTTTTATACAACAAATCTCAGGAGAAGCCCGTCATCTACACCTCAGACGCTGTGTTTAAAACGACGATTATCAAAAAGACAGTAGCCGTGGGTAAAGTGATTCCGCGCCGCGAAGTGGAAATTAAATCGCAAGTGTCGGGCGTGGTAGAAAAGTTGTATGTGGTCGCCGGTCAGAATGTGAATAAGGGCGATATCATCGCCAAGATTACACTAGCACCCAATATGGTGATGTTGAACCAGGCGGAATCACAATTGGAAACTGCGAAGATTAATTTGCAAAATGCGACCGACGAATATGAACGTCAGAAAAAACTTTTTGCAGACAAATTAATTTCTACCTCGGAATACAACAAATTTCTGTTGAATTATGACCTGCAAAAAGAAGCCGTAACCTCGGCAGAAAATAATTTGCTGTTGATGAAATCGGGCGCTACTAAAAAATCCGATAAAGTCTCCAACATGATTCCGGCAACAGTAACAGGCATGATTTTGGATCTGCCCTTTAAAGAGGGCGCGTTTGTTGTGGAGACAAGTTCGTTCGGCGCCGGCACTACCATCGCTACCCTTGCCGATATGAACGACATGATTTTTGAAGGCATGGTGGATGAATCCGAAGTGGGTAAAATCCGTGAAGGTATGGAGTTGGTATTGGACGTTGGCGCACTGGAAGGCGAACCCTTTACCGCGATTCTCGAATATATTTCTCCTAAAGGTGTAACGGATCAGGGCACCATTAAATTCCAGATTCGCGCCGCTGTAAAACTGAGTGAAAAATTATTCCTGCGCTCAAACTACAGCGCCAATGCGGATATCGTATTGGACAAAAAAGAAAACGTCGTGGCGATCAATGAAGGCAATTTAATTGTGGAAGAAAAAGCCCAGTTCGTTGAGCTTGAAACCGGCCCGCAAAAATTTGAAAAACGTGAAGTGAAAACCGGTATTTCCGACGGCATCAATATCGAAATTCTGGAAGGCTTGAAAGAGGGCGATAAGATCAAGCATCGCTAAGTGCTGA
>CAIOHY010000039.1 GCA_903858205.1 uncultured Cellvibrio sp. | reverse complement strand
TACACGCATAGCAAGAGGTATAGACGATGACTTCGTAGGCGGATTTTTTCGGCTGGCGATCTGAATAGGCCACAGCGCCATCTTTCTGATACTTAAAAAAGGTGAAAGGCTGCGCCGGCTTTTTGCTCGCCGCCGCCTCGGTCTCTAATCGTTCCTGCTCCTTGCGCGCCTTTTCTTCCGCTGCGGTCTTTTCAGCGACACGGCGCACATGGGCTTCAAAATCCTCAAGGCTGGAGCCCTGCGCCGAGGTTTGCCCCGAGGGTTGTGCATCCACTTCCGCCAATAGCTCCATACTGGTGAGTACCAGCAGGGGCAGAACGAATGACCAAAGGGATTTACGCACGGATAACGCTCTTTACTGATTAGGATCGTGACTACTTAAGATCGTGACTACTTAAGATCGTGACTACTTAAGATCGTGACTAATTCGGATCCTGACTAATTCGGATCCTGACTAATTCGGATCTTTAGGGGCGACTGGCTTATCCATAACGCCAGCGTGTTACAAAACGCTGACTGGGAGATTTAGTGTAGCTCAGGCAACGAGAAAGCTCTGTCACCAAAATCCATTTTCGTGACTTGATGCAGCTATCGCATTACAACTGGTTCAGGATTCCAGCCACACATCCCGCACCCAATGCCATACCGAAGGCCATGTCTGATCCGTCAGCTCGCCGTCACACCAAAACACCACCTCACCATCCTGCTCTACGCAGTAGTAGGCGCCGTTCAATTCACACAGCGGCATTAAATAGCGCGGCACACCCTGCTCCCAAGCGACGGCGGTCACCTCGGGCAAATAGGTATGAGAGTAAGGATCAGCAGCGGTCACTGGCTCGATAGAGCCGTAAACCACATCGCTCGCTTCCAACAGGAAGCTACGCATCTCGCGCGGGATTGGTAGCAGCAACTCTTCTTCAATCTCGACTAGCCGGTCCTCATCAGGCAATTCCAAGGGCACAGGGACTGGCTCATTGTGATCGCGCAGCATCTCAAGGACTTCATCGATATCGGAATCTTTCTCAGCCATAACACTACCTGAAGATAACAAACGGGAGGCGGAATATAGCCCGAGGCAGAAGCGATAACAAGTCAGCCAAACAACGACATCTGGTTCTCCACCAATTGCCCGAGCGATTCATCCATAAAATGCAAAATGCTATCGGCAACGGGAGTGAGCTGTTTATCGACATAGTGTTGATAATCAATCGGGCTTTGGCGCAGAGCCATATTGACGTCATCTGACCCCACTGGCTCGGGGCCATTGACCGTAATCAGATAACTAATCCAATGGCCGCGACGCAAACGTGCGCCGGTTAACTGTTCATATTTGCGCGCAGCCTGCACATGGGGCGGTACATTTTTTTGGTATTCGTGCAGATGGCGGCGCAAGCGCTTGTGATAAATTAATTCCAGGTCGCGCTCACCCGCCAACACCTGCGCGGTAGTGTTGCGCACAAAATCAAAATAATCTTCGCCATCAAAAATTTTCCGGTAAAGCGTCATTTGAAATTCTTTAGCCAGTTGCGTCCAATCGGTGCGCACATTTTCCAGCCCTTTAAAAACCATATCGCGCTGACCATTGATTGCAACCAATCCCGCATAACGTTTTTTAGTGCCCAGCTCAGAGCCGCGAATGGTCGGCATTAAAAAACGCAAGTAATGGGTTTCGTATTGAATTTCCAATGCGCTTTTAATATTGAATTCAGCGCGCAATGTGTGTTGCCACCAAGCGTTCAATTCTTTTGCCAAGCGCTTACCAATGCTGTTGCACTGCTCAGGCGTTTTCGGTGTTTTACCAACACAATTATTTTCCAGCCAGACAAACAGCGAATCCGTATCACCATAAATTACTGCGTAACCCTGCTGCTCAATCCAATCGCGGCTACGCTGAATAATTTCATGGCCGCGCAAGGTAATAGAACTGCATACACGGGGATCAAAAAAGCGGCAGCCGGTCGAACCCAACACACCGTAAAACGAATTCATAATAATTTTAATGGCATGGGAAAGCGGCGCATTTCTGTGTTGCTTGGCGCGGTCACGCGCGGCAGAAAGTTGCTCGATCACATTGGGCAGGATATGCCCTTCGCGCGCAAAATAAGCCTCGTTAAAACCGGGAACTGTTTCCGCTTGATCGAGTTGATTATGCTGCGCTAACCAGAACGCACAGGGGTCGATTAAAAACGTCCGCATAATACTCGGATACAGACTTTTAAAATCCAGCACCAATACATTATCGTAAATCCCCGGCCGCGAGTTCATCACATAGCCGCCAGGGCTAATGACATCGGATTCAAACTCACCCAAATTCGGAGCGATGTAACCACGCCGGTGCAAGCGCGGTAAATACAAATATTCAAACGCCGCAACCGAGCCGCCGATGCGATCCAACAGCAAACCGGTCAACTGGCTGCGTTCCAGCGCAAACGCCAGCAACTCCTGCTGCACAAAAATTTTCCACACCAATTCGCAGTCGTGCAGGTTGTAATCGGCTAGCGCCAGCTTATCGATTTTAAACAACTGGGTAATATCATCACCGCGATCACTGCCAGTAATTAATTTGCTTTCACCCAATAATTCCTGCGAAATATTTTGCAGCGAATAACTTTGAAATTGGTGATTCGCTGCTTTCAGCAATTCAATACCGTCCAACGCCACGCGCCCCGGAATCACCACAAAACTGCGCCCGCCATCGCCCTCTTCATGGCGCCAGTGAATGGATTGGTTGGCGCGCCCCAGTTGCAATTCCATTTTCAACCGCTGGCAAATATTTTCCAGCACCAGCAAATCAAACTGCACCAGATTCCAACCGATCAAAATATCGGGATCAACCTGCTGTAAAAACACGAAAAATTGTTGCAGGCAGGTTTTTTCATCCACACAAAAAAACACCAACTCGGTGTTAGTGCCCTCGCCCACCATAAACACGCGCTTGCATTCCTCACACCAAACACCGATGGAATAAAGCTGTTTAGCATCCATAGACGTTTCAATATCGAGCGAAAGCATACGCAAGCTAGGCCGCCAGAGCGATTGCTCATCAGCAAGCGGTGTAATACGCGGATTGAGGATTGGTTGTTGCACAGAAAATGCTTGCGCGGGCAAATCCAACTGCGCACCGGCAGTAACAAAACGCTCCATCAAATAACGTTCAGGCGGGCGAATATCGCTTTCCCAAAAGGGAATATCGTTCTGCCGGAAAATATCTTGCGCATCGCGCGCAGTGCGGTGGCTTTTAAAATAGAGCGCGTTAACGGGTTTATTAAGGAAAGTTTTTAATTCCACTTCCGCCATACGCCACTGGCGCAAGCGGCTGATCAACGGTTGGATCTGCGCAGCTTGCTCGCGCAACACAAAAAACACCACGTCCTGCCCGGTGATCTGCGCCCAACAACTCCCCTGCTCCGTCGCCCACCATAAATCGAGCGCAACACCCTCACGGGTATCGCGCCATTGGCGAGTTAATAAAAAGGCATTGGTCATAGAGGCGCAATCACTGGTTAATTAGCCAGTATTATCCTTTATGGGGGATGGGGATGCAATTGGGATTAATTGGGCGCTTTTGTAGGTTGGTGCTGAGCGCAGCGATGCCCAACATGGATTTTATACGGCGAAAATCTTGAAAACTAAGGCGCGCCTTTAATCCAATCAATAGCCGCATCTATACCGCCATCATAGCCTCCTTCGCGCTCTTGCAGCGCCCCAAAAGGCACCACGATATCAGCAGGGATTCCCACTCCCTCGTAATTATTTCCTTGAACATCCAAATAGGTTTCATTGCTTATACCAAACAGGATATCGCTGGTAAGGCGTTTAACGAGGATATCGGAAAATGCACCGCCGGTTCGCTCGCCGATAATTGCAACTTGCGGCAGAGATTTCATAGCAATAGTAAATACTTCGGCAGCACTTCCGGTAGTCGCACTGACTAACACAGCGGTGGGTTTTAAATAGACATTGTCGGTATGCGGGTCCAAGACTACCTCTTTGGCCGATGTTTTCCAGGTACCACGGCCAGCCGACTTGGAGTACACCGCTTGAGGTTGACTCATAAAATGGCGAACAAAAGTCAGTGACACTTGATCATATCCTCCACCGTTAAAACGAACATCGATAATAAGGCCTTCCGTATCTTCGAGATCGTTCAAGGCCTCATTGATTACAGTCTCAGCGATAGCGATATCAGAAGCAGGTTGGGTAGAACTGTCATCGGTGTACTCTTCCATCGAACCTATTACTAGATAACCAATATTATCCTTAGTTTTAAACCAGGCTATTTGGCCAGCAGCTCTTCTTTTGATATCAATACTTTCATCCGCATAACCTCCAATGATGTCCAATATTTGAAAATAATTAGTCAAGAAATAGTCATTAGCAGCTTCCGCTTGTGCAGCGGTTAACTCACCTGCCAGTTCACCTGCATCCGCCAAAGCTTGTGTATATTCATTAAACAGTTTCTCATTCAAGGTTACTTGTGTAAGTGCGTTAAAAGACTGGGTTGTTTCACTCTCAAAAGCAGCAGTTATACTTTGATCCAAATCTTGGCTTAGTGGTGCCCTCAGTAATTGGGCATGTCCATCGCCAAGTGGGGTAATAAGTTCACTGAGAAGCTCAAACAATTCCTCTTCACTTTCAACATTGTCTATCGATGTTAAAGCAGTGTCATAAACCTCATCCCAATCCACCCCGCGCAATTCAAAATTGATGTACAACTCATTAAATGTTTGCCAAAAAATATCAAAATCTTTTTTAGCATCAAATGTATAACCGGAATCGGTTTTTACCTTTTGCAAATTATCCTTACAGGTATCGGGAAGCTGTTCCAGTTTTTCATATTCAACGCCAGGTGCATAAACACCATTACTTTCCAGCAGCGTTTCCCGAGCATTATTTGAATAGATGTACTTGTATTGAAGATCCCCCAGTAGAAGATTGGTATCTACATTATGAAGCACGCAGTAATTTTCTGTAATGCTGTAGGTTATAACCGTAAAAAAATTACCCTCAGTACTCACCAATAAAACATACCCGTAGGCTGGCGCATACCAATGTCCAACCTCTGGAGAATTAGCCAGAGAGGAGTTGGATGAAGATGAGTTAAAGGATGAAGAGCTGAGTGAAGAAGCACTTGATACCGTGGAATTGGACACAGAGGAGCTGGATGCTTTTTTGCGATTATCATCAGAGCAGCCTGTTAATAATGCCAGGCAGAATCCGATGATAGCTACTGCATACTGAGTTGCGTAATATTTCTTGTTGGAGAAAAACATATCTATTATCCCTTTAGGTTATTCGGAGGGATAAGGTTAAATCGCTATGTAATTTATAACTGTACCAAGTTTTATCAATTTGTAGCGTGTTAAAGGAAGTTGACTTTTATGATTGATATCACTGCTTTGGTGGTGAGAATACCAGGATTAATTTGGCCCCACCTAATGTTTCTGATTGTGTAATTTCAATTTCCACACTGTGTAAATCCGCAATGCGTTTGACGAGCGCCATGCCAAGTCCGTAACCTTTTTGTGATGCTCGTTGCGCCTCACTTTCAGATTTAGTCTCATCACCGCGAATAAAAGGTTTAAATATATTCTGCTTGAATTGCTCCGCTATTCCCGGGCCGTTGTCTTCAACTGAAAGCAAGATTTTATTATCACTTTGATCCAAGCTGATAAGTATTTTCCCCTTGCCATATTTAACCGCATTGGCAACCAAATTTTCTAACAATAAATTTAGATAGAACACATCGCCTTTTACGATATAGAAGGTTTTTTTGGCTTTTATACTAATATCGATTGATTCAGCCTGTGAACTACTTGCAACCTTATTAGCCTGCATCACAGACGCAGTTAAACTGGAACATAATTCCAAGAGATCAACCCCATCCTTCGGTAGTTGCGCAATGTTCTTATCCAACCGCGCATACTTCAATAACGTATCGATAAGGTGAGTCATATCAGCTATCACCTTATCAAGGCGATCCTGATAGATTCGACGAGCTTGCTCATCCTCTTCCTCACGCAAGGCATCCAAACCAAACTGCAATTTTGCCAATGGGGCTCGCATTTCGTGAGAGATAGCGGAACTCAACAGACTGATATCAGATACCAACTCTTCTATACGCTGCGCCATGCGGTTAAATTCAAGTTCAATATCTTTTATATGGGAAATAACGCTGGGTGTAATGCGCGCACTCAGGTCTCCTTCACCTAATTTTTTGGCTGACAATTGCATAGTTTGCAGGCGACGGATTAAAGGGAACAACCAGGTGAATACAATAAGCATTAACAGTACGTAAAAAATGACTGTGAATAGAATGGGAAGCCAATTGGGTTGATTATTATTGCCTGCCAGCGGGGAGCGCATTACTAAATAACTATTATCTTCTTTTAGAAAAGAGTAATAACTGAGGTTCGCTGAAGAGGATAAAGTAATGTGGCCGGTATTTTCTAATTCCTGAAGAAGCTCCTCAGGAATTCTAATATCGTCCCGGGTAATTATTTCCAGCGAGAGAGATGAATTTTCGTCCTGCCACAATTGTATAAATTCTTCTTTTTTTTCAAGCTTCCGTATGGTTGCGGAAAGCTGCGCACCAATAACATCCAATTGTACTTGCGTTAATTCCTTAGTGCTCGCTTCGCTTGAATAGAGTTCGGAATAGAGTTTATCCAATAACAAACCAGATCCAACAGACGCAACGACAATCGTTAGCAAGAGCGACAGGGTAAGCGTGCGTAATCCCAGCATAGTCAGGTTACCAGGCATCTTTTACAAAAAGATAACCCTTTCCCCAAATCGTTTTTATGCGATAGGGATCATCGGTACGGTCTTCGAGTTTTTTTCGAATGCGGGAAATACGCAAATCAATTGACCTGTCGAGACCATCAAATTCATAACCCCTTAATTCTTTGAGTAGCGTATCGCGCGTGACAATCTCACCTGGGTGTGAAGCCAAAACCCACAAAACCTCAAACTCTTTCGAGGTCATTTTTGCATCAACGCCGGATAAAAACACAGATTGGGAATG
>CAIOHY010000038.1 GCA_903858205.1 uncultured Cellvibrio sp. | reverse complement strand
ATGAGTGACGATGAATTACAGGCGGCTTTGGCCTTGCTGAAATCGTCCACGCTTATGCAACAAGTGTTAGCCGACTTTGCACGCTGTGGTGTTGTGGGTGAAGAAGCGAATAAACAAGTGGCTTACTTGGCGGCGGTATCGCGCAAATTAGATCGGCCACTGGCAGTGATGGTGCAAAGCTCATCGGCTGCGGGTAAATCGTCACTCATGGAAGCCGTGCTGAAATTTATGCCGGAAGAAGAACGCATCCAATATAGCGCCATGACTGGCCAGAGTTTGTTTTACCTGGGCGAAAAAGATTTAAAACACAAGATACTCGCCATCAGCGAAGAGGAAGGTGCGCACAGCGCGAGTTACGCATTAAAGCTGTTACAAAGTGAAGGCGTAGTCTCGATTGCCTCTACCGGAAAAAATGCCACCACCGGCAATCTGGAAACGCAGGAATATCGCGTTGAAGGGCCAGTGATGTTGTTCAGCACCACCACCGCGATTGATCTGGATGAGGAATTATTAAACCGTTGTTTAGTACTGAGTGTTGACGAATCCCGCGAGCAAACCGAACTCATCCACGCGCAACAACGCAAGCGCAGAACGTTAGAAGGCTTGCGCGCGAATGAAGATAAACAACGCTTAATCTCCCTGCACCAAAACGCCCAACGCTTGCTTAGGCCGCTTAAAGTGGTGAATCCCTATGCGGAACACCTAACCTTCCTCAGTGATAAAACCCGCACCCGCCGTGACCATGAAAAGTATTTAGCCTTGATTGATGCCATTACTTTGCTGCACCAGCACCAACGGGAAACAAAGCGCGTAGAGCATGACGGCACGGTGATTGAATACATTGAAGTGGCGCTATCAGATATTGAATTAGCTAACCAGCTTGCGCATGACGTGCTAGGCCGAACGCTCGATGAGTTGCCACCGCAAACCAGAAAATTATTGCAGTGGATTACCGACCATGTGATTGAAGAATCCACCCATCAAAAAATAAAGCAATGTGATTACCGCTTTAGCCGCAAGCATGTTCGCGCATGGAGTGGCTGGACTGACTTCCAGGTTAAAAAGCACATGCACCGGCTGGAAGAAATGGAATACGTGCTTATCCATCGCGGTAAGCGTGGACAGAGCTTTGATTATGAATTGTTGTATCAGGGTGAAGGCGAGCAAAGTGAATCGTTCCTGATGGGGCTGATTGATGTAGAAAAATTACGGTACGACAAAAAGAAGGAGCCCCTAACAATAAAGAAGGAGCGGTCAAGTAGCCCCCAAGTAGCCGCTAAAGAGCCCCTGGGTAGCAGCGATAAAAATACAAAAAACACCGAGAAAAACAGTGTGCAAATTGATTTAGTGGAGGAAATCAGTAAAAGCACACCTCCTAGGGAAATTAACAACGAATCGTATCGTAGTCATACACCAATTCCCTCGGCAACTGCTCCATGCGTTGCTCTACCTCCTGCATCCGTGCAGTCGTTAGTTGCTTCCTCTGCTGTGCCTCGCGCAATGGAGGTGTGAACATGGCCAAAACCAAACAGGATTCCCGCAACAACCGCAAAACCAATTTACTTGAGCAGTTCCCGCATATCCAACACATCCACCATGCGCAAAGCCTGTACGGTTTAACACAAGCCTATTTAACGTGGCTACGCGAACACAATTACAGTGAATTAACACTCGAAGGCCGCGAGCTTCATCTGTGTGAGCTGGTGGATTGGTGCGGCCAACGGCAATTATTTTATGCAACTCAAATCAGTAAACCGATTTTAGATCGTTACCAACGCACGTTATTTTATAAACGAAAAGCCAATGGTGAGCCCTTATCGTTTAGCAGCCAGTGTGGGCGATTGTCCGCAATACGCGCGTGGTTTAAATGGTTGATGCAGCAGGATTACATTGCCAGTAATCCTGCCAGTGAGTTGCAAATGCCGAAAGTGGAAAAGCGCCTGCCTAAATCCATCCTCAGTGAACGCGAGATTGAGACCATCTTGCACCAACCCGACACTACCGATGCACTGGGTTTACGCGATAGAGCGATTCTGGAGGTGCTTTACAGCACGGGCATAAGGCGCACTGAAATTGCCAATCTAAAAATCACCGACTTGGATATAACCGAAGGCACACTGATGGTTCGCCAAGGCAAAGGCAAAAAAGATCGGTTGATTCCAATTGGTGAACGCGCGGCGGCATGGGTTGAAAAATATCTCTATGAGGCGCGCATTGAATTAAGTTGCGCGCGCGATAATGGAGAATTGTTTTTATCGGCCTATGGCTTGGGCTTGCATCCCAACAACATGACCACACTTGCCCGCAAATACATTGAGAAAGCAGGCATTAACAAAGTGGGCGCGTGTCACTTGTTCCGCCACGCGATGGCGACACTGATGTTAGAAAACGGCGCCGACATTCGCTTCATTCAGGAAATGCTCGGCCACTCGGAT
>CAIOHY010000037.1 GCA_903858205.1 uncultured Cellvibrio sp. | reverse complement strand
GGTGATCTGTTCGCGGTCTGCGCCACCAAAGGAGATGCATTAACTGGTGACAATCGTGCAATATTCGCCTTCGCCAAACTAACGTAGCGTCCAGCGGGATAACTCTCCAAGTAAGCCTCATACGCCTCCTTATTCCCAGCCGCTTTGGCATCATCCCAAAACTTCTCTTCCTTCTGTGCTTGGGTCATTTCCGGCACCGCATTACTTTGCGGCGCCACCTGCACCGTTGTCGGCCCGTAGAAGTAGAAGTTCCCACGCGCTTCGTTATAGAGCGCAGGACGTTGTTCGTGGCTCACGGTCTTGGCCAGCGTTTCTACTGCATCCTGCACCTCGCGCACCATGTCTTCGATACGAACACCGGGCTTTTTCATCCGCGCAATAAACTCACGGGTAAACACTCCGTTGGGGCTGGGATCACGGTCGTTCAACCGATCAAGTGCTTGCTGACCACGGCTAGCTGAATAAACAATCATCTGCCCTTTGGCTGGCTCCACCGCACTCAAACCACGGGTTGCACCAATACTGCGTCCCTTCGTCTTCAGCGGGTTATCGCGACAGGCATCAATTACCACCAATGCAAAGGCTGCTTTCGCCTCACTTAACTTCTCAGTTAAGTCGTTTAAGCCGTAGGCAGTTTTCTCCACCTGACTTTCGCTATCCGCTTCGATATCGATTGGCAGCAGGTAACTGCCACTCCTGATTTGCACACCGTGTCCGGCAAAGAACACCACCACCTCGTCACCTCCGGTGATGCCGTTCGCAAAACTCTCAACAACCTTCACCATGCTGCGATAGTTCAGATTCTTCTGCAACTGCACCGTAAAGCCAGCCGCACGTAATTCTCTGGCCATTGCATCAGCGTCGTTCCCCGCTTTTTGCAGCTTACTAACCGCCGTGTAGTTATCGTTGCCCATGACCAACGCCACCCGCTTCGCGTGTGCGAAGCTCACCATGCACAGCATCAGCAGTGCGGTTAGTAGAGCGCGGGTTATTAGGTTCATGGGTTATTTTTTGAAGAATGTCTTGTTAATTGTCTCTGAGAACACGGGAACCAACATAGCGCCACTACCAGATAGAGCAGAGCATCAACAGAATTGCATAGCAGATTTTCATAACTCAGCCTCTAAATAAAAACAGCTAATCTCGCGAAATTCCTGCACTACGAATTAACTCACCGTAGTTATTTGTTTCGAACGCAATCAACCGCGCCAGATCGGTAGGTGGCATATCCGATGGCAGCAAGCCAATTGAGGTTAAACGCTCTTGTTGCCCTCGTACTGTTTTTGCAATTTCATGATAATAAAATCCGATGATGGCAGGTGATGTACTCGCCGGTGCCCACACCCCAATCCAGTTATTGATATTCATCCTCTGAATACCAATTTCTTGAAATGTCGGCACGTTTGGCAACTGAGCCAACCGCGTATCTGCTGTAAGCGCGATCGCGCGGAGCTTTCCCGATTGTATGAACGGAAAAACGGGACCACCATCGACAAGCATCCATTTGGTCGTACCGCCAATAATATCGTTGAGGGCGGGTGCCGTGCCTTTGTACGGCACGTGAACCGCCCGTTGAGCGCCAAGAATGCGCTTCAAGCTTTCCGCGGCGAGGTGTCCTATCGAGCCACTACCAGCGCTGGCGTAAGTAGATTCTCGAGAGATCAAGTCGCGTGGATTTTCTATACCGGACGTTGGATGAGTAACAAGTATTAGCGGTGATTTAGCGACTTGCAGGATTGGCGAGAAATCACGTCTTATATCAAACGGTAAACTCGCATACAAAGAAGGTAACGTTGCAAATGTAGAGCCCGTTGTTAAAAGCAAACTATGCCCATCAGCAGGTGATTTTGCCAACGAATCTGCACCAATAATTCCGGCAGCCCCCGCCCGATTATCAACGACGAACGGCTGCCCCCCCTTGGACAAGCCTTGCGCAATGAGTCTTGCGACAAAATCAGTTGGCCCGCCTGGCGGGAAGGGCACGACAAACCTAACGGGTCTCGAGGGTGACCAATTCGAAGGAGGCAGTCGCTCTCCTGGGGCGGTCACAGCATTCTGGATTTGCACTACCGGCGGCGCTAGAGCGCCAGGTATCACTACTGGCGCGACCACAGTTGGCGGAGCAACTGGCCGCGGAGGAGTCAACCTCGCAATATTCGCTTTCGCCAAACTCACGTAGCGTCCAGCGGGATAACTCTCCAAGTAAGCCTCGTATGCTTCCTTATTTCCCGCCGCCTTAGCATCATTCCAGAACCCATCCTCCCGCTGCCCAGCGGACATTTCTGGAGTAGCAATACTTTGTGGCATCACCTGCGCCACTGCCTTGCCATTGAAATAGAAGTCCCCGCGCAGACTCCCTTCTACCCAAGGCTCTTGCTTGCCCTTGGTCTTGGTCACCACGGCATTGGTGACCTGCTTCAGCATCAATTCAACCGGCAACGGTGAATCCAGTTGAGCAAGCAACGCCTCCGTGTAAGTGCCGTTCTTGCCGTCACCATCAGCCGCCACGCTACCGGGCTTCGTCGCGTAGTGGATCAGTGTGCCGGACGCTGCCTCAACCTTTGCCAAACCCCGTGTAGCACCGCGGAAACGACGTGAGTAAGGGTTATCACGACACGCATCCAGCAAGACGAGACTCACCCCCGCCTTGGCTTCTTCC
>CAIOHY010000036.1 GCA_903858205.1 uncultured Cellvibrio sp. | reverse complement strand
GGGCTAGTATGTAGTCGAAAAATAAATATCAATCTAGCGATGTTCCTCGAGGCGGCCGATTGATTTAACGCCCGCCGACAGTCTTTTGTAATCCGCATCAAAAAATGCCTTAAATTCGGTTGCATCGCGGTAATCAATGACAACCTGCACGCCGGTCATTGCGTCTTTGAATGATTGGTCATAAACAGCCTTGCGTATCACTTCCCGCACTTTCGTGAAGATTGGGCTTGGAACGTTGGCTGCCGTAAACAGCCCTACCCACAGATAGGCTTCAATATCAAAGCCCATTTCTTTGAGGGTTGGTATATCAGACACCACTGATGATCTTTTGATATCTGTTAATGCCAAAGCCCGAAACTTTCCGGATTTTATGTGCGAGTAGACTGCCGCGACACCGCCCAGGGTCATGTCTACGTGTCCACCAAGCAATTGAATGATGGCAGGCCCACCCCCTGTAGTTGGTACATGGCGCATATTGATGCCTGCGGACTCCAAAAGCATCGACGTTGGCACATGGATAATACCGTAAGGCCCTGACGAGGAAAAAGACATTGCCCCTTGTTTGGATTTGGCCAGTGCGATCATGTCCTTTACCGATTTAATTGGACTTTCGGCTTGCACACAAACAGCCAACGGGTCAGCACTTAACAATGCTACCGGAACGATCTGCTCAAGCGTATAGGGCGAGCGTATTCCAAACAACTTATCTTTTTCTATGGCGAGATAGAGATTCGGCGTGGTCACAAGAAGTGTGTAACCATCGGCTGGCTGATTCGCCACAAAACCCGTGCCAGCCGCTGCAGTTCCACCTGGTTTATTGATTACTGGAGACGGTTGCTTGTACAACTTTTCAATGACAGCGCCAAGAGGTTGAGCATGTATTTGGTTCATCCCACCCGGGGGATTGGGTACGATAAGACTAATGGCGCGAGTTGGATATTCTTGCGCAATACAGCTACTGCAAAACACTATCTGGAAAACAAGAAATAGGAACCGTTGCATAATTAGCGCTCCAAGAAAGACCGGTATGGTCAAAATATAAATCAGTGCTGACTGCCGAACAAACAACAACTGTTTTATGTCTGCAACTTCAAGGATCTGCTTTACTGATCGAAATCTTAAAGGTAGTACTCGTAGGCAGCCCACACACCGAGAACGTCTATACGCGCTGTTCCAACGATCAGCCCTCACTGCCACGTCCAATGCTCAGCCCCCATTGCGACGGTAGTAGCCCCGGTGCCTGCCAAGTCCCTCGAGTCATGCGATTGCAGCACTTCGTAGCCAAAAACTACTACAGTTTCAGTAGCTTCCTTTTTGATCTAACTCGAAGGCCCAGAATTACAGTCTACCGTGGAATCCCTAGCGACCTGTCGGGAAGACAGGGACGTTTATGTCGCGAAACTAGTAAACCCAAGCGAAACTTGTTCAGGCATGCCGCTATGAAGCGCTTTAATCGCTAAAGTGGACGGTCTCGCCGCGTAGCGTGATTGAACTGGTTAGCGGAACCTCCTGAACCACCAATCGCTCGGCAAAG
>CAIOHY010000035.1 GCA_903858205.1 uncultured Cellvibrio sp. | reverse complement strand
TTTGTTTTTCTCGATGTTAAGCCGGGCAATTACACTCTGGTCACCAGCTACATTGGCGCAGATGATATGAAGCGCGTGGTGGTTGTAAATGATCAACAAACCACGCGCGAAAATTTCCAATTGTCCGGCGTTTCCGGTCTGGTCGAAAATGTGATTGTGATTGGACAAGCGGCTGGGATTAACAAATCACTTAATAAACAGCGTAGCGCTGACAACATTCTCAGTGCCGTATCGGCAGATGCAATCGGACAATTCCCGGATACGAACGTCTCTGAATCACTGCAGCGTTTGCCGGGTTTGTCGATCGAGCGCGATCAAGGCGAAGGCCGCTATGTGCGCGTGCGCGGAATGAGTCCGGATTACAACGCCGTCACCATTAATGGTGTAGGTGTGCCTGGCCCCGATGCTGATCGCCGTGCAGTGGCGCTGGATGTAATCCCGTCAGATCTGTTAGAAAACTTAACTGTGACTAAAAGTTTAACGCCGGATATGGACGCCAATTCACTCGGCGGCAGCATTGATGTGCAAAGCCTTTCAGCATTTGATCGCGATGGTTTCTTTTATCAACTCACCGCAGAAGGCAGTTACGATGAAAATACTGAAGAGACCAGCCCAAAAGTCGCAGCGACTGCGAGCAACCAATTTAGCGTGGGTGGCGATGAGAATAATCTTGGTGTTGCATTTGGTGTAAGTTCGTTCAAACGTGAATTCGGTTCCGATAACGTTGAAACCGGCGGTGCATGGGATTTTGAAGAGGGCGAAGCGCGCTTGGAAGAACTGGAGCAGCGGGATTACCGCATCACCCGCGAACGTTCCGGTGTGACGTTGAATCTGGATTATAAGCCAAGTGACACTACTGATTTGTATTGGCGCAACCTTTACAGCGAATACACTGATGCTGAAATTCGCTTGGCGAATGTCATTGAGTTTGAGGATGCACTAGCGCAAGGCGAGGTTGGAGCCGCAGAAGTTCAGCGCGAATTAAAAGACCGCACTGAAACACAAAAAATTCTTTCCACGTCGCTCGGCGGTCAAACCCGCTTGGATAAGTGGACAATGGATTATCGTGTTGCCTACAGCAAATCCAGTGAAGATGAACCGCAAAATGTCGCTGGCGCCGTATTTAAAATAGATGATGATCTTATCGCAGATGAAGCCTTCGATCTTTCCTACACCAATACGGGCAAGATAATGATTTCCGCTCCGACTGAATACTATCAATCCGCCAGCTATAAATTGGACGAGGTGGAATTAGGCAGCACCAATACCAATGATGAGAGCACTGCGATCAATGTGGATTTTACGCGTGATCTGGAATTGTCAGGTAATTCAGCGCAATTGAAGTTCGGTGTAAAACACGCTGAGCGTGAAAAAGATAATGATGTTGCTATCTGGATTGCAGAAGACTTTATTGGGAATAGATCGCTCACCGAATTTTCCGGCACTGAAGTGGATTATCAATTAGGTCAGTTTGGCAGCACCATCAATGCAGCACAGGTTAAAGCTGCGATTGATGGAGCAGAAGAAGACGAAGTCGAAAGCAGTATTGGTGATTATCTGATTACTGAAGACACTAGTGCGGCCTATGTTATGGGGCGCGTGGATATTAATGACTGGCGCATTCTGACCGGCGTGCGTTACGAGAATACTGATTTCACCGCACAGGGAAATTCGTACGATGGTGATGCCGACAAATTAAATGCGCAGTCCTTTGAAAATTCCGATGACTATTTTTTACCGGCATTGCATATTCGCTACAGCATTAATGACAAAACCCAAGTGCGCGCAGCCTGGACTAATTCAGTGGTACGCCCCGGTTTTGCACAGCTATCACCCGGCCGTTTAATTGAAGAAGACGATGGTGATATTGAAGCGGAATTTGGTAATCCGGATTTAAAATCCTTGGAATCAAGCAATATTGATCTGGGTATTGAGCATTACCCCGGTGTAGCCAGTGTGATTTCTGCATTTGCGTTTTACAAATCTATCGATAACTTTGTCTATCAAACAGATTTGGGCGGCACTGCAGGTTACGACGATTTTGATAAAGCAGTCACCTATGTCAATGGTGATAAAGCGGATATTGCCGGAATCGAATTAGCCGCTTCCAAACAATTCACCCGCTTGCCATCACCTTGGGATGGTTTGCTGATAGGTGGTAACGCAACTTTTGTTGATTCAACCGCAGAAATTGGTGGTTACGACGATGGTGAGTTTATCGCGCGCGATATTCCCATGCCCAGCCAATCGGATACTTCCGCTAACCTGATGATCGGTTATGAATCGGACAAGATCAGCATGCGTTTATCGGCCAACTATAAATCCAGCTATTTGTTGGAAGTCACAGAGCCTTTGGAGGCGGATTATGATGCTTATGTCGATGATCAAATGCAGCTGGATTTTTCATTGCGTTATTATCTGACCGAATCTATCAAGCTACATTTTGAAGCGCTGAACTTGACCGATGAAGTCTATTATTCCTACGTGAAAGATACCCAATACAATGCGCAATACGAAAGCTACGGTGCAACTTACAAACTCGGCATTACCTTTATGCAATTTTAAGTTTTGATTAAGTCTGTATTTGTAGTCTGGATGGCTCCAGCTGGGGCCATCTTACATAAAAGGTTTTTATTATGATCAGTTTGCGTAACTCTTTAATAGCCTGCTTGTTCGCGGGTTATTGTTCGTTTGCTATTGCGGACGTTAATCTTCCCTTGTCATTAAAATCCGGTTTAATCGCCCCGCTGCCGGTGCGGTTTCAGCAGCAA
This sequence comes from uncultured Cellvibrio sp., assembly GCA_903858205.1. Taxonomy (GTDB): domain Bacteria; phylum Pseudomonadota; class Gammaproteobacteria; order Pseudomonadales; family Cellvibrionaceae; genus Cellvibrio. The sequence continues at coordinate 1,792 of CAIOHY010000035.1, read as the reverse complement.
TCTACTTTTCTTGCACTGGGCGATAACATTCATTGGCGCGATGCCAGCGGTAAATCACTCGCGCAACTCAATCTGTCAGCAGAATTTTTGGATTGGCGTTATCCAGTGCAATTCCAGACTGGAAAAACACTATCGTATGAATTGGTTGCGGCAACCGTTTTTTTGCCGGAACAACAACCGGGGCTGGTTGCGCTTGATCCTGAATCGGGAAGGTTGCGCGAATTGCTGCGTTTGCCAACGCCGGAATTTAAAATTGAAAACTTGTGCTTAAGCCGCGTGAATGGCCATCTCTCTCTGTATTTATTGGACGAGCGCGGTAGTGCGGAGCATTGGTTGGTGGTGGATGCCAAAGGCAACGCGAATGCAAAACTGCTCCGTCGTTTACCTATCGCACCCAACAGTAAATCCTGCGCGGTTGATGATGAACAGGATTTATTATTTATCGCAGAAGAAGGCGTTGGTATTTGGGCGCAGGGCGCTTCAGAAGAATCGGCTCCCGGCCGTGTCGCGGTAGATTTGCAAAAACCGTTCGGGGCTTTATCTGGCAGTGTGGAATCACTAGCGGTGGTGCCACAAGGTTTAATTGCTGCGATTGCTGAAGAAAAACAAATTGCGGTTTACAGCACCACTGAAGGTAAATTCAAACAGCAGCAGTTAGTCGATCTCCCTAATACCGATGAGCCGGAAATCGTTAAAGCAGCTACGGGAATAGCGGAAAAAAATTCAGTTGCCTTGGTGGTCGGCGATGAAAAAACCGGTAATCATTATTTGTCTTTGCCCTGGAAAGCCGCGCCGCAAAAAAAATCATCGCACAGCATAATGAGCGTTACGCCTGATGCGCAAACCCAGGTCATGGCAAGGTTTGGTGATGCGGCGGATGATCCGGCGATTTGGGTTAATAAAAAGCATCCACAAAAAAGTGTAGTGATTGGCACCAATAAACAGCAGGGCTTGTTTGTGTATGACCTGCAGGGGCGCGAGGTGCAGCATTTCAATACGGGTAAATTAAATAATGTGGATGTCCGTTATGGAGTGCAATTGGGTAAGAAAGTTGTTGATATTGCTGTCGCTACTAATCGCGATGACAACAGTTTAGCGATTTACACAATTGATCCTAAAAATGGGAAATTAGGTTTTTCTGGCAGTGTCGCAACAGATCTAGAAGAAATTTACGGATTTTGTTTGTATCAAAACGCCAATGGGATTACCTACGCAATTCCTAACGGAAAAAGTGGTGAATTTCAGCAAATTGAATTGAGCGTTGCGATAGACCAGAAAGCTCAACCTATTTGGCAAGGTAAAAAAGTACGCAGTTTTTTTGTAAAGAGTCAGCCGGAAGGTTGTGTTGCTGATGATAAAAACCAACGCTTGTTTGTCGGCGAAGAAGATGAGGCTGTGTGGACTATTGGCGCTGAGCCAAGCGCAGGCACTCAAGTGGAATTGGTGTTGCGCGCCGGTGATCTGTTGGTTGCCGATGTGGAAGGTATGGGAATCTATCAAGGTAAAAATAAAAGCTACCTGGTAGTATCAAGTCAAGGTAATAATAGCTATGTCATTCTTGATGCTTTAGCGCCCTACAAAATCCGTGGTGTTATAAAAATCTTGAGCGATTTTCAATAACGCTTCTCTTATACCAGGTCGTAGATTAAGATTACTATCCCATATCTTAGGGTCTAAGGTACGGTTGTATATCTTCATGGTTATCTCACTGATAACCTTATCTACGCTTTCTTTTGGCATGAATATTATTCGGCTGGAATTTCTCTGCCTTTTTCGTGAGCATTTACTAACT
>CAIOHY010000034.1 GCA_903858205.1 uncultured Cellvibrio sp. | reverse complement strand
TGACTCGCCTCGCCCGCAGGCATAATTGGGCCCCAGGAAACACTCAGGAAGTGAGTGATCAGGGTTTCAATATCTTGCAGCGTTTTTTCTTTCGGTGGTGGGCAAGTTAAAGGGTGATCTGCTTTATAGGGACCAGCGGGCATATTGTCCAAACACTGTTTGATAATGCGCAGGCTCTGACGCATTTCTTCAATACGAACAATACAGCGATCATATGCATCACCGTTTTGTGCGAGCGGCACATCAAAATCAAAATGTTGATAGCCAGAATAAGGGCGCGCTTTACGCAAATCGAAATCGATACCTGTAGCACGTAGACCAGGTCCAGTCACACCCCAGGCAATTGCCTCTTTGGAATTGTATTGTGCTACACCCACAGTACGAGTTTTTAATACGCTATTTTTAATTGCGGCCTTTACATATTCATCCAAACGCTTGGGCATCCACTCCACAAAATCACGCACCAGTTTTTGCCAGCCATTCGGCAAATCGTGTGCAACACCGCCGATGCGATACCAAGCGGGATGCATGCGTCCACCAGTGATAGCTTCAATGACGTCGTAAGCTTTCATACGATCGGTAAACATAAAGAAAATTGGCGTCATACCACCAAGATCCTGAATGTAAGTACCTAAAAATAGTAAGTGGCTAGTGATACGGAAAAATTCCGCCATCATCACGCGAATGGTTTCGACACGTGCAGGCACCTTAATGCCCGCCAATTTTTCTACCGCAAGCACATAGGGCAAATTATTCATTACCCCGCCGAGATAATCGATACGGTCGGTGTAGGGAATAAAACTGTGCCAGGATTGACGCTCTGCCATTTTCTCGGCACCGCGATGGTGATAACCGATATCGGGAACACAGTCGAGAATTTCTTCACCATCCAATTGCAACACAATACGGAAAGCACCGTGTGCACTCGGGTGATTGGGGCCGAGATTGAGGAACATAAAATCTTCATCGGCCGTGCCGCGTTTCATACCCCACTCTTCAGGATTAAAACGCAAAGCCTCTTGTTCGGAGTCTTGCTTGGCCGCATCGAGCATAAAGGGATCAAACTCAGTTGCACGCGCAGGATAATCTTTACGCAGCGGATGACCCGTCCATGTACGCGGCAACATAATGCGCACCAATAATGGATGACCATCAAATTCGATGCCGAATAAGTCCCAGACTTCACGCTCATACCAATTGGCATTTGGCCAAAGGTTGATAACGCTCGGCACGCTTAAACTGTCGGCCGACAATGCAACTTTTATGCGGATGTCACTGTTGCGCTCAATCGACAATAGATGATAAAAAACAGTGAAATCAGCAGCAGGCAACCCGAAGCGATGCGTACGCAAGCGCTCATCCATTGCGCTCAAATCGTAAAGCATTGAATAAGGGCGCGGCAGATCGCGCAAGAAGCGCAATACTTCAACCACTTTATCGCGTGTTACCCAGAGCGTTGGAACATCGTCTTTGGTTGGCTGGACAATAAAGGCGCCTTCACCAAATTCGGCAAACAGTTCACTGATCACTTGGGGCAAAGCGGACGCTAGACTCGCATTCTCGGTCATCGATTGATTCATCACTAAAGATTAATATTTTTTGAAAATCGTTAACTAACGGCCTACTTACACACCATCAGGCTCGCGCAAATTAACAACTTGAATGCGCTCTTCCTGTTTTACATCGCGCTGTGCTGGCATGACCGGGCGATAGACGCCCTGATCGCCACCAACCCAAGTAAGTGGGCGACGCTCTTTACCAATCGATTCTTGTAACAACATCAAACCTTGTAAAAATGCTTCGGGGCGCGGTGGGCAACCGGGAATATACAAATCGACGGGCAAAAATTTATCCAC
>CAIOHY010000033.1 GCA_903858205.1 uncultured Cellvibrio sp. | reverse complement strand
TGCCGTATTACTGCCCCAAAGGCGAAGATTTATCAGGCATCATCATCCGAGATGTTTGGTTTGGTGCGAGAGCGGCAGCAAAATGAACAGACCGCGTTCCATCCCAGAAGCCCATATGGAGTGTCTAAACTCTACGCTCATTGGATCGCGATAAACTATCGCAAAAGTTTCGGGATGCATGCTTCTGGCGGCATTCTTTTCAAACATGATAGCCCTTTGCGTGGACTTGAATTCGTTACGCGCAAAATCACAGATGGTGTGGCGCGCATAAAACTCAATCAAACATCCGAATTGCGCTTGGGTAATCTGGATGCTTGCCGCGATTGGGGGCATGCGCGGGATTACGTTCGCGCCATGTGGCTGATGTTGCAGCAAGACAGACCGGATGACTATGTCATTGCCAGCGGCCAAACAACAAGTGTTCGAGAATTTTGTCGCATGGCGTTCGCCTATGTTGGAATCAATTATCATGACTTCGTTCATGTCGATGAACGGTTTCATCGCCCGGCTGAGCTCGATGTACTTCTGGGTGATGCCACTAAGGCGCGCCAGCAATTGGGCTGGTCACCTGAAATAACGCTTGAAGAAATGATTGCTGAAATGGTGGAGGCCGATCTCTATCGTCTTAGAAATGATGTTGCGCAACATCAGGCACCTTTACGCAGGGGCAGTGGGCATTAATGAGTAACTGCCAAGAAGCTGAAGGTGAAGCGCCTAACAATTTGGTTGTTATTCTTTTGTCGGTTTTCAACGGCGAGTGCTTTTTGCGCGAGCAGTTGATGAGTTTATCCGCGCAAACTCATCGAAATTGGGTATTGTTTTGGCGCGATGATGGTTCCAATGATGCCTCGCGCCGCATCTTGCTCGAATTCACGGAAGAAGTGGGGGCGGATCGGGTAATCATGCTCGCTCACCCGGTCTGTCGCGTTGGTATTGCGGCTTCCTACCGATCACTCCTGCAGGCTGCACCTGAAGAAGCGCCCTTCTTTGCTTTTTGTGATCAAGACGATGTCTGGATGCCGGATAAGCTTGCACGGGCCGTCGCCCATTTGCGGGCATTCCCGTCCCAGCAAGCTGGCCTTTATTGTTCTCGCCAGGTGATCGTGAATAAAAATCTTCGCCCGATTCGATTGTCGCCCATTATGCGGCATTTGCCTGGTTTGAGGAATGCGCTTGTTCAGAACATTGCGACTGGTTGTACAGTTGTGATTAATCAAAACGCCCGACGGCACGTGCTGAGTGTGCCGGGCCCTAAGAGTAGTTTGCATGATCAATGGGCGTATTTGGTTGTCTCGGCAGTGGGAGGCAAGGTTTTTTTTGATCCGATTCCGTCCATTTTACCGCCAGCACAACGCAAATGAAGTCGGCAACCAAGGATCCATTCCGCGCCGCTTTTGGCGTGCAGTTAAGCTCGGCCCAGCCCCTTTTCTACGAGGATTAGCAGAGAACTTATATGCATTTTCTGAATTCGGAGCGCTCAGTCCGGAGGCAAAAAAACTTTTATTGGAATCTTCACCAATGCAATCGAGGAATCCTTTCGTCAGATTTTCAGCCTTAAGAAAACTTGGCTTTTACAGGCAAACTTTACTTGAAGACCTTCTGATGCGCTT
>CAIOHY010000032.1 GCA_903858205.1 uncultured Cellvibrio sp. | reverse complement strand
TGGCTATCGATCTCTACCCACCGCCACAGGGGAAATACCCAAGCATCCATGCTACGGTTAATGCTTTGCGGCCTGATATGCCTGTGTATTGCCTGCATCAGAAGGCGTTGCGCCATGCTGCGCAGACATTTTTGGAGGGATTCCCAGGGACAACCTTGTATGCCGTGAAATGCAATCCCCATCCATTCGTGATTAAACAGCTTTATGAGGCCGGCATTCATCATTTTGATACCGCATCATTGGGAGAAATAGCTCTTATCAAAGGACTTTTTCCCGATGCCCATTGTTATTTTATGCATCCGGTCAAAACCCCTTCTGCTATTGCGGCTGCTTACCATCAATACGGTATTCGGGTGTTTGTGGTTGATCATAGCGATGAGGTAGCCAAGATAAAGCGGGTCTTATCGGATATGCACGATGTTATTCTGGTGGTGAGAATTGCCCCGCCATCTACTACTGCTGTTTTTGATTTTTCAAAAAAATTTGGGGCAAGCACCCATGATGCGGCAGGCATTATGAAGAAAGCACAGGATGCTGATGCTCAGATAGGGATAGCTTTTCACATCGGCTCTCAATGCTTGACCCCAGAAACATTTACTCAGACATTGACTGTTGTGAGGGATGTATTGGATGAGACTGGGGTAGCTTTAAAAATTTTGGATGTTGGCGGTGGTTTCCCGGGTCCATATCTTGTCCATCCTGTTCCGCCTCTGAGTGATTTTTTTGATCGCATTCGCAATGGTGTGAAAAATCTATCGCTCCCTAAAGACTGTCGTATTTTATGCGAACCGGGGCGGGCACTGGTCGCCAGCGGGTGCACACTGGTTGTACAAGTTTTATTGCGAAAGCCCGAAGCAATCTACCTAAATGATGGATTTTACGGTAGTTTTAATGAGATTGTATACGGCAAATTGCGGCTACCCGCAACACTGATCCGCCTAGAAGGAGCACCACCCTCGGAAAAAATGATGGATTTTTTCGTGTTTGGACCAACGTGTGATTCGGTGGATGTGTTGCCTGTGCCATTCCGTCTGCCGGAAGATGTGCGGGAAGGTGACTGGATAGCACTATCCCTTGCCGGGGCTTACACCAATGCCACGGTGACGGCGTTTAATGGATTTATTGCTAATACTTATGTGGAGGTTGGCTAGAGCGTTGCATGGCATTGCTGCCACAATGCCAATAGGCCTGCCTCTGGCTTAAGTGTCTCCGTTACTATAAATTGGCGAAAACCCTGCTTAAGCGCAGTTTGATGCAAGGCAAGCCTTTGACGATAGGCATTCTTAGCACTGAAAACATCGGGGATTGTAATCTTTGCGCCGCCACCATGAAACTGGACACTTCCGTGGCCAGGAAGATTCTTTTCTTCTTCGGCAATAAAAGCAGCCAAGATTATCCAAGGCGAAGCCACAGCCAGCAGGCGAGGTAATGGCTGCAACAGTGGTGTGAGTAATACTAATCGCCGTATTGGACTTGCCCCACACACGCCGTGCATCAGGGGTACGGCAGCATCGGCTTGAGCCAGACAATGCGCGATGGTGCGACCTGGTGCTTGATTGATACCGGCAAAACGTACCTTGAACCCGGCATGATTAAGACGCCAAGCCAAGGCCGCCCCAAACGCCAACAAATTAATGTTTTTGTTCGCGAAATCAGCATCTGGAGCATGAGCGTCTATCAGAATATCCAGTTGTGGTGCAGCCTCATCCCGGCGTTCTAGTACCAAAGGCGTATCGGTTCTGGCACTGGCTCGCCAAGCAATGCGCCGTACCGGATCACCGGGATGGTAGGGACGCAGTTGCCACGGTTCCGCCCCGGTGCCCGCTCGTTGGCGTATGGCTTCTGGGGCATGAATGCTGGCTTGGGGTAAGGCCAGCCGTGGTAGTGGCAGGATTGTAAGGCGCGCAGCAAGGGAGAGAGCAGCATTGGGCATTACATATCTCCCTTGACAAGGTGAAGTAACGCCTCCGGTGTTGCGGTGAATAGACTATCAATCCAATGATCAGCCGCTTTTTTCAGTCTCAGCCCCATAGCTTTCCCTGGAGGAAAACCATTTTTTAGTAGTACACTGGCCGATAGTGGCAAGGGTTTATATGGTACGTAGGGTAAATTTTTTGTATTATAGAGAGCATGATGTAACGCCTTTAGGTTAGCCCACTGTAAATCGGGATCGGCGAACACAGTAGCGGCACTATGCCGCGCCGTAGGGGTAGACCCTAAAGTGGTCATAGCTTGGTGATAGCGTTGCAGTAGCTTGCTATCTGCTCTTGAAAGTTTCCAGCGTGCAGAAAGCCAAGCAATATCTCCGCCCCAGCTCAAGCACGCCAAGCGCAACATAGGTTCAGTGCTTTCTAATCGAGAACAATTGTTTTGCCGCAGGCCAAGCTCAGCGAGAAGGCCAATCGCTTCCATAACTTCCAGACATCGACCGATATTAGGCAGCACCAGAAATTTTTTCATTTCATGTTGAATGCGTTCGCCCGATAACCGCCCAAGACCGGGCACGCCATACTGACAGGCGGCAACAGCATCGGGATCAAGGGCAAGACCTGTAGGTTGAAACCGGGCACTAAAGCGAAAAAAGCGGAGAATACGTAGGTAGTCTTCTTCAATCCGGGTCTTGGCATCGCCAACAAATCGTACCAAAGCCCCACCGGGATAGTATAAATCCTCAAGGCCATGAAAAAAATCAAACACAGTGCCATGGGCATCGGCATATAGAGCATTAATCGTAAAATCCCGCCGTGCCGCATCGGCTCTCCAATCTGTTCCAAAAAATACCTTCGCATGGCGGCCATCGGTGGTCATATCAGTACGCAATGTGGTGATTTCCACTGCCTCACCGGGCAATGCCGCCGTTACGGTACCATGCGCCAACCCCGTGGGAATACCTTTTATTTCCAAAGTTTTTAGGCGCGAAAGTGTGGCTTCTGGTGGTATAGTTGTGGCAAAATCAATATCCGTGGGCGCGATACCCAGTAACGCATCCCGGACACAGCCGCCCACTAGGCGGGTTTGTGCACCCTCAGTATTTAATTCTTTGAGCAGCGCCAACACAGGGGGCGAAAATAACAAAGATAGTGATAAGTGCGCCATGGGATGAGGATTATTCTTGGCAGCGATAAATAAACCAAAATCTCACGGTTTTTCCGAATCTGTTTTATGAATCTCATCTAGTTTCTTTTGTAGAGATTTTATCTGTTTTTGAATATCATAAGCAGTGACTGGGGCGTTGGCGGGGCGTTCGGAACTGGGTCCGGCAAAGCCCGTCAGCATTTTCATGGTTTGTTCAAAAATATTGAGTTGCTGTCGACTGAATTCCTCGAAGTTTCCGAAGGGAAAAAGGTTCGTCATCCCTTGCAGGTACTGCCGAAACTTGTCTTGATTACCAGTAAACGTCCGCATGGTAGTTTCAAGATAGCGGGG